>NZ_JAJEQL010000001.1:0-225522 GCF_020687345.1 Faecalibacterium butyricigenerans | reverse complement strand
TCTAAAAATACTGGACAGATACACAGAAATGTGATATACTGTGTCAGTCATATGGTCGGTGACGATGACGGTGAGGTTCCACCTGTTCCCATTCCGAACACAGTAGTTAAGCTCACTCGTGCCCAAGATAGTTAGCTGGAAACGGCTTGTGAAAATAGGTAGCCGCCGACTTGAATATACCGCTCTGAGAGTTCTCAGGGCGGTTTTCTTTTACCCAGAAAAGAAGGTGGGCAGTGCGCCATGCGGTGCGCGGTGCGACAGACCTCGTCTGCTGTTGCATCGAAAAAGGCTGATCCCATGCTGCGGCTGGATAGAGCGAAGGAATTTACAGAAAATTCATTCAATAACCGGCTAAAATTCACGGTCGGGTTTGACGGGATGCCGCTTTTGGTGTATCATATATCTGTATGTGAATATTCGTTTTGAGGCTGAAAAAAGCCCGGACGTTTGCTATTTTAAAGAATCATGAGGTGTGACCAATGTCCTTAGCTGAAAAACTCTTTGGCAGCTTCTCTGACCGGGAGCTGAAAAAGATCAACCCCCTCACCAAACAGGTGCTGGCACTGGAAGGCAAGTATCAGGCCATGTCCGACGCCGAGCTGCAGGCCCAGACCCCCGCGCTGAAGCAGCAGCTGGCCGACGGCAAAACGCTGGACAATATCCTGCCCGACGCCTTCGCCGTCTGCCGCGAGGCCGCATGGCGCGTGCTGGGCATGAAGCACTTCCCGGTGCAGGTCACCGGCGGCATCGCCCTCCATCGGGGTGACATCGCCGAGATGCAGACCGGTGAAGGCAAGACCCTTGTGGCGACCCTGCCCGCCTACCTGAATGCGCTGACCGGCGAGGGCGTCCACATCGTTACTGTCAATGACTACCTCGCCAAGCGCGACAGCGAGTGGATGGGCAAGCTTTACCGCTGGCTGGGCCTGTCGGTTGGCCTGATCGTGCAGGGCATGGATGGCGATGCCCGCCGTGGGGCTTACAACGCCGACATTACCTATGGTACCAACAACGAGTTCGGCTTCGACTACCTGCGCGACAATATGGTGACCTACAAGGACAATATGGTGCAGCGCGGCCATGTCTACGCCATCGTCGATGAGGTGGACTCCATCCTTATCGATGAGGCCCGCACCCCCCTGATCATCTCCGGCCGCGGTGAGGATTCCTCCAGCCTGTACACGCAGGTGGACCGCTTCGTCCGCACCCTGCGCAAGAGCGTCGTGGTCGAGCTGGAAGACAAGCTGGAGGCTGACGAGCAGGCCGACGGCGATTACGTCGTGGACGAGAAGCACAAGACCTGCACCCTGACCGCCAAGGGCATCAAGAAGGCGGAGGAATATTTCAAGGTCGAGAACCTCGCCGCTGCTGAGAATATGACCCTCGCCCACCACATCGATCAGGCCATCAAGGCCTACGGCGTGATGCAGCGGGACATTGACTACGTCGTGAAGGACGGCGAAGTCATCATCGTCGATGAGTTCACGGGCCGCCTGATGATCGGCCGCCGGTACAACGAGGGCCTGCATCAGGCCATCGAGGCTAAGGAGGGCGTGAAGATCGCCGCCGAGAGCAAGACGCTGGCCACCATCACCTTCCAGAACTACTTCCGTATGTACAAGAAGCTGGCCGGTATGACCGGCACAGCCAAGACGGAGGCTACCGAGTTCACCGAAATTTATGGCCTGAACATCGTCACCGTCCCCACCAACCGTCCCAATGTCCGCAAGGACTACCCGGACGCCATCTACAAGACCATCAACGGCAAGTACAACGCGGTCATCCAGCAGGTCATGGAGTGCCATAAAAATGGTCAGCCTGTTCTGGTGGGTACGGTCAGCGTCGAGAAGAGCGAGACTCTCGCCAAGATGCTGCAGAAGTATACCCGCGATTTCAATGTGCTGAACGCCAAGAACCACGAGCGAGAGGCTGAGATCGTCGCACAGGCCGGCAAGAAGGGTGCGATCACCATCGCCACCAATATGGCAGGCCGTGGTACGGATATTATGCTGGGCGGCAACGCCGAGTATATGGCAAAGGCCCAGATGCGGAAAGAGCACTTCTGCGAGAAACTGCTGAACCCCGAAAAGCCCGAAGAGGCCCTGCCCGCCGCTGTGGAACAGCTGCTCATCGAGGCCGACGGCCACGGCGAGACCAGCGACGCCAACATTCTGGCAGTCCGCAAGCGTTTCGATGAGCTGTATGCCCAGTACAAGCCCCTGACTGAGGCGGAGGCCGAGGAGGTGCGTGCCGCAGGCGGTCTGTTCATCATTGGTACCGAGCGCCACGAGAGCCGCCGTATCGACAACCAGCTGCGCGGCCGTGCAGGCCGTCAGGGCGACCCCGGTGCATCCCGCTTCTACCTGAGCCTCGAGGACGACCTGATGCGCCTGTTCGGCGGCGACCGCGTGCAGAGCCTGATGGGCACGCTGGGCATCGACGAGGACACCCCCATCGAGAACCGGATGATCACCAGCACCATCGAGACGGCCCAGAAGAAACTCGAGGGCCGCAACTTCGAGATCCGCAAGAACGTCCTGAAGTACGACGACGTCATGAACCAGCAGCGTGAGATCATCTACGGCCAGCGCCACAAGGTGCTGAACGGCGAGGACATCAGCGCCGAGATGCACAATATGCTGAAGGAGAACATCGAGTCCAGCTGCAAGCAGTTCCTCGCAGGCGACGTGAAGGATGAGTGGGACTTCGGCGCACTCCGCCGCCACTATCTGGGCTGGCTGACCACCGACGAGGACTTCCACTACACTGTGGCCGATTACGACAACATCTCGCAGGAGAGCATCGCCGATATGCTGTATCAGCGCGGCATGGACATCCTGAACGACAAGGAGCAGCGCTACGGCGCACCTCTGATGCGGGAGCTGGAGCGTATCTGCCTGCTGAAGTGTGTAGACCGCCAGTGGATGGACCATATTGATAATATGGACCAGCTGCGTCAGGGCATCGCCCTGCGCGGCTACGGCCAGAAGGACCCCGTCGTCGAGTACCGCATCGAGGGCTTCGATATGTTCGACCAGATGGTCGATTCCATCCGGGAGTCCAGCATCAAGATGCTGCTGACCATCGAGGTGCGCGAGGCGGGCGCAGCCCCCAAGCGCGAGCAGGTGGCAAAGCCCACCGGCGAGGGCTATGTGCCCGGCAACGGTGCCCCCGGTGCCAAGGGCGCGCCCAAGGGCCAGCCTGTCCGGGTCATCAAGATCGGCCGCAATGACCCCTGCCCCTGTGGCAGCGGCCTGAAGTGGAAAAAGTGCACCTGCGCCAAGTACCACCCCGAAGGAAGCCACACGGAGGGCTGAATAAGACCATAGCAAGAAAGCTCTCCCTCGGGAGAGCTTTTTCTGAATCAAAAACAAAGGAGCGGATGAGTATGAATATCACACCGGAAGAGCTTCTGAAGGAGTCCCGCACGCTGGAACCGCAGCTGCAGCAGTGGCGGCGGACGCTCCATCGTCACCCGGAGGTGGGCTTCGACCTGACCCAGACGAAGGCGCTGGTCAAGACGGCACTGACGGAGATGGGCTATGAGCCGAAGGACTGCGGCAGGGCCGGCGTCCTCGCGCTGGCGGGCGGAAAAAAGCCCGGCAGGACCATCCTGCTGCGTGCCGACATGGACGCGCTGCCCATCCCCGAGGAGTCGGGCGAGGAGTTCCGCTCGGAAGTGCCCGGCAAGATGCACGGCTGCGGCCACGATATGCACACGGCCATGCTGCTGGGTGCGGCAAAGCTGCTCAAGGCCCACGAGGACGAGCTGGAAGGCACGGTCAAGCTGGAATTCCAGCCTGCCGAGGAGATCTTCCAAGGCTCGCCGGATATGCTGGCCAACGGCCTGCTGGAGGACCCCCATGTGGACGCAGCGGTCATGTTCCACGTGCTGGCCGGGATGCCGCTGCCGACGGGCACGGTGCTGGTGCCGGGCGGCGGCATCACCATGGCCAGCTGTGAGCAGTACCACATCGTGGTCAGGGGCAAGGGCGGCCACGGCTCGACGCCGGAAAACTGCATCGACCCCATTACGGCTGCGGCCCACATCCACATCGCTTTGCAGGAGATCAACAGCCGCGAGCTGAAGCCCGGCGACGTCGGGGTGCTGACCACCGGCCACTTCGAGGCGGGCGCAGCCTCCAACGTCATCCCGGACGTGGCCCAGATGTGGGGCACCATCCGCACCACCGACCCGGAAAACAAGGTGGGCGAGCAGATCCGCACCCGGATGACCGAGATCGCGCAGGGCGTGGCGGCGGCATTCCGCTGCACGGCGGAGGTGTCCTTCGCCGACTTCTGCCCCTGCATGGTGGTGGACAAGGCCCTCGCCGGAAACGCGATGGCCTATATGACCGAGCTGCTGGGCCGGGGCGCGATGGATATGACCGCCCTCACCGGCGGCAAGCCCGGCGGCGGCAGCGAGGACTTTGCCTTCGTGAGCCACGAGGTGCCTACGGTGAGTATGTTCATCGCCGCAGGCAGCCCGGAACAGGGGTACTGCTACGGCCAGCATCACCCCAAGGTGAAGTTCGATGACAGCATCCTCTACGAAGGCTCTGCGGCCTTTTGCTGGTTCGCTCTGCGCTGGCTGAAGGATAAGTCCTGATACGAAGAGAAAGCCCTCTCGGCGCCGCCAAGAGGGCTTTCTCTGTTTCAATCGTTCTTTACGGCGATGAGCACGCGGATCTTTTTGCCCGCTGCGCAGCCGAGATCATCGTAGTGTATGATTCCTTTCCTGTGCTGCTTTGGTATCAGTATAGCAGATATTTTCTGCTTTGGGGACAGCTTATCACATACTTCTTGGGATTTGGGGGATAAAATCCTAAGGAATTCTTAAGAATAAAGCGGGTCCCCCTCTTGCGGAGCGGAGCAGGAACGTGTATTCTTATAAAAGAACGATCAGGAAGTGAGGGTATCCCTATGCATAAAAAAGTTTTGGTCTGTCTGCCCCTGAGCGACGCCCGCCGCGCCGCGCTGGAGGCCTCTGTGCCGGAGTTTGAATTCCGCTTCAATGCGCTGGACGATGTCCACGCCGAAGACGTGCTCTGGGCCGATGTGGTGCTGGGCAACGCCCCGGTGTCGATGATCTCTCAGAACAAGCACATCGAGTGGTTCCAGTCCAACTCCGCCGGCCCGGACCCCTACCTGAAGCCCGGCGTCCTGCCCGAGGACTGTGTAGTGACCAACGCCACCGGCGCGTATGGTCTGGCCATCAGCGAGTGGATGCTGGCCATGTGGCTTGGCATCCAGAAGGATATGTTCCTCTACCGCGACCGCCAGAACCAGCGCGAGTGGGCCCCCATCGACCGCCCTGTGAGGGGCATCACCGGGGCGCGGGTGCTCTGCGTCGGCATGGGCGACATCGGCTCCAACTTCGCCCGCCGCGCTCATATGCTGGGCGCTGAGGTGGTGGGCGTCCGCCGTACCGTCCACCCCGACACCCCCTGCCCGGACTATTGTCTGCGGGTGGTGGCCCAGAGCCAGCTGGATGAGGAGCTGCCCGAAGCCGACCTTATCGCCCTGAGCCTGCCCGGCACCGAGGAGACCTACCATATGTTCGACGCTGGGCGCTTTGCCCGCTGCAAGGATGGGGCCATCCTCCTCAACGTGGGCCGCGGCACCACCGTGGACAGCGACGCCCTTGTGGAAGCCCTGCGCAGCGGCAAGATCTTCGGCGCGGGCCTCGACGTCACCGACCCCGAGCCGCTGCCCGCCGACCACCCGCTGTGGGGTGAGCCGGGGGCCATCATCACCCCCCACAACTCCGGCAAGTTCAGTCTGCCCAAGACGCTGGACAACATCGTGGACATCTTCGTCCACAACCTCAAGCGCTACGCCGAGGGCCTGCCGCTGGACAATCAGGTCAGCCGCACCACCCGCTATGCCGCCGACCAGAACGGCGGCCACCGCCTGCTGAGCACCCTGTAAAACGCGATAACGATGAAAACGCCATCTGCGCCGAGACGCAGATGGCGTTTTTGTTACTTCACGCGGATGACCGGTGGCGGGAAGCTGTCCAGCGCCGTCCAGTCGGGCTTGTAGATGCGGAGGAAGAGGTGGAACTTCTCGTCCGAGACGGGGAGCCAGTTGGTGGTATCCTCCGGCGCATCCTTGGAGAGGGTGACGTCGATGGAACCGTCCGGGTTCCGGTGGAGGCCGGAGCGGTCGTTCACGCAGTAGCGGCTGATGGGGTTATCGATGAGGAAGTTGTCCTCGCCGTAGGCCGTCACCGACCAGAATCCGGTGCCCACCGTGGGCGGCAGGGCGTCGAAGTGGAGGGTATAGGTCTTTTTGCCGGTGAGGTCGGCCCCGGTGCTGTCGGTGGAGGTGCGCGGGTAGATGGCGACGTCGGTGGTGTTGGCCCCAAGGCCCATCAGGGCCACCATGGTGCGGTAGTCGTAGGCCGTGCCGAAATCGCCGATGGGGTCGCCGTAGTAGGTCCACTGGCCCATCTGCCGGGCATAGCGTGCGGCCTGCGCCCGGAGGCTGCTCTTGAGCTGAAGGAGCATCCGCTTCCAGCGCAGCCCGCCGAGGGGGCCGAGGACGGAGGCGTCGAACCGCTCGCCCGGGCCGACGGAGAGGGCCGCGAGGCTGCGGAGAAGGGGCGCGTCCGCCTCGGCGGGCGGGTCGGTCTCCATCAGCCGGTTGGCGGTGTCGAAAAACTCCTGCGGCGTCATGGCGAGGACTTTTTCCACCGGGACGAAATCGTTTTCCGGGGAATAACTGCCCTCCGGCGCGGCGTCCGGCCCGGCGGGGTAGGCCGAGAGGGGCATCAGCTGCATCCGGCTCTGGAGCGCCGCCACGTTCGGCAGGTCGTCCGGCCCCGAGAGCATGATGCGGGCGATGGTCCAGACCGTCCGGGTGGGGACGTCGATGCGCCGGACGCCCTCGGGCAGGGTGCCCTCCCAGCCGGAATAGGCGATGGCGTAGGCCCCGGGCGCTTCCAGCACGGCGGCGGTGTTCGTCCATGCGTCCAGCACCTGCACGTTAAAGAAGCGGTCGGTCTCCGGCACGACGTAAATTTGCGGCTCGGCGCTGACGTCCAGCCATGCCTGCGTGTAGATGGTGTCCACATTGGGGCTGACGACGGTGCGGCTGGAAGCGTCCAGCAGCTTCCGGGCGTGGATGAACTGGTTGACGGGGGCGCGGTTGGCGGAGGGGGTCTTCGCGTTGGTGGAGACGGTCTTGGTGGCGTCCACGAGCACCAGCGGGAAGGTGTAGAGGTACGCTTCTTCCAGCAGGGTCTGGATCTCAGAAGCCGCATCGGCTTTCTGGGCCGGCAGAAGGGTGACGCCGCAGGCGGCGGCAGCGGCGGAAGAGAGCCTGAGAAAATCGCGTCGGGTCATTTTCATGGCAGGAGCCTCCTTTTTGCAGATTCAGCGGGCCAGAACGATGGAAAGGGTGACTTCCTTGGCGTCGGAGGAGAGGTCGAAGCTGCCGCCGTCCTGTGCGGGGACGCAGACGGTGTAGACCTTCTTCGCGCTGAAGCGGGCCGGGACGTCGTCAAAGCGCCAGCCGGACACCTCGTGGTAAAGACCGTCGGTGCCGAGGGCAAAGAGTTTGTAGTCGGCGGGGTTTCCGGTCAGGCCGTTGATGCGGAAGGCAACGGTGGTCTGGGGATGGAGATTGTCGAGGGTGACGGTGTGCAGCCAGCTTGCGGGGGTGCCTGTGCCGCCTGCGGCATGGAAAGCGTCGGCAGAAAGCACCCGGCGGGAGGTCTTGTCCAGATCGACCTTCCGGTAGGGCATCTCGGGCAGGAAGACGAAGCGGTCCTGCAGGCGGAGCAGCTCCTTGTAGCCGGTGGGGCAGTAGAGCTTGTTGCCGTCCCGGCCTGCATACATACCGATGGCCATGTTGTTGTAGCCGTAGAGGGAGGCAACGTCCACCGTGAGGACGGTCTTGCCGGTGTCGAAGTCCAGCACGATGTACTGCCACATACCGCTGTCCACATCCTGCACGAAGCCGTAGATGTAGCCGGTGGCGGTGGAGAGCTTCATCATGGAGGTGTCGCTGAGGTCGTCGCGGCACCAGATGCTCTTCATGGCCCAGCCGTCGGCGGTGCGGACGGTGTCCACACGCTCGACGCCGGGCATGATCATGCAGTTGCCCTTGAGCAGCCAGTTCCGGTCATAGATGTTCTCGTAGCTCTGGATGGAGGAATCGCTGTCGGGCTTTGCGAGGTTGGGGCTGCCTGCGCCGAACCAGTTGCAGACGATGGTGCTGACTCTGCCGTCGCCGTGGTCGTAGACGATGGCCGAGTTTTCGACGGAGACCGGCATATTGTCGGGCAGCTCGTCGATGACGGGATGGCTGGCCACGACCTCGCCGGTGCGGATGTCCACGGCCATGAGGCTGACGACCTCGAGGTTGTCGGTAAAAAAGACCAGCTCCCTGCTCAGAGAGGGCGAGCAGCCGCCGCCCCACGCCAGACCGCCGCCGGTAGTGGCTGCGCCCTCGCGGCTGTCCTTTGCGCCCACGCTGTCGTAGGGGGTGCGCCAGACGACCTCTACGCCGCCGTTTGCCCGCAGCAGGTAGCAGGCGAGGTTCGTGAGGATAACTGCGCCCTCCCGGCAGGAGGCGATGCCGTTTTCGGCACCCTCGCCGGGGGCGGGGGCGTAGACGTGCACCTCGCGGCTGAGGTCGGCGGTGCCGCCTGCAAGGATGGTGTCGATGGCTGCGCGGGAGATATAGCCCATCGCGCCCTGCTGGCCGCGGCTGGGGTAGATGCGGAAGCCGCCGGTGACGAACCAGAGGTTGCCGTCGTAGTCAAAGACGATGGAGAGCAGATTCTGCTCAAGACTGCGGCCCAGCACCCGCTCGGCAGCCTCCTTGATGTTGATGTCCAGCACCTTCTGGAAAACGGGCAGCGGCGTGCCGCTCTCGTCCGTGGCCCGCAGCATCAGGACGTGGTTGTGGCTGGTGGGGCAGACGATGAGGTTGCGCCCGTCCACGAAGGAATAGGAGCTTTGGATGAGGTAGCCGCCGCCGTCATGCTTTGCGGGGGAGAAAAAGCCGATGGTCCGTACCTCCTCTGCGTCGAGGTCGCGGATGGCCAGACCGCCGAGGAAGGGGCTGATGGGGTTGTCGAAGTTGTCGAAGAAGATGGCAGGGGAGGCATTGGGGTTCGTCTTTTCCATGGCCACATGGACCTCGGGGCAGATGCCTACGGGGAGGACAGCGTCGGTGGAGTCGGTGTTGTAGCAGTCGTGGTGGATGTTCGACTCGCTGCTGCCCATAAAGGGGTTCGCATCCACGCCCTTTGCCGTCAGGGGCTTCAAAGGCAGGGCGGTGTCTTGGCTGTGGAAAAGGCCGGCCAACAGGCTGTCGGACTTGGCCGCGCTGGCGGTGGGGGCCAGCGGACAGGACAGCAGAGCGAGAGCGGAAGCGCTGAGGAAGCTGCGTCGGGTCATTTTCATGGTGGAGTCCTCCTTTAATTAGCTGTGTCAACCTCTCCGTCATTGCTTCGCAATGCCACTGCCCGGGTTGCGGCACCCAGCATCCGCAGCGCTTTGCTTGCGTCTTGCTGGCCGCGGCCCCAACAGCGACTCCCTGTTTCCGCCACTGGCGGCGGTCGTCGTTGTTGCTCCTAACGAGGGGAGGCTTTGGCATTTCGTAAAGCTTTATCTCTTCGCCAGAGGCTCCCCTCGGTAGGGGAGCTGTCGAGCGAATGCGAGACTGAGAGGTTAAAGGTTCAATAAAATATTCACTCGGAACAGGCCGTTTTCGGTCTCGACGGTCATGGAGCCGCCGTATTTGGCTGCGGTGGTCTGGATGGAGACGAGGCCGATGCCCATGCCGTCGTGCTTGGTGGAGTGTAGCGCGCCTTTCTGGCGCTTGAGTACGCCGTCGTACCGGTTTTCGACTAGCAGGCCCAGCATGGCGGGGCTGAGCATCCGGGCCATCACCTTCACCTGCCGCTGCTCGGGCGGGAGCTTCTGGCTGGCATGGAATGCATTTTCCAGCAGGTTGCCCAGCATCATGCAGAGGTCGGCTTCCGGGACGGGCAGCTGGCGGGGCAGTTCCAGCCGCCATTCCACCGGCACGCCGAGCTGGCGGGCCTCATGGTCGTAGTGCCCGGCCAGCGCGTCCACGGCGGGGTTGGCGCAGAGGGTGGGGCGCTCCTCACTCAGCTCGGATTCGTACTGGCAGAGGTAGTTTTTCAGCTCCTCCAGCTGGCCGGCCTCGGTCAGGCCGGCGATGACGTGAAGGTGCTGGCGGAAATCGTGGCGCAGATGGCGCGTCTGCTCCATATAGGCCCGAAGCTCGGTGTAGCGGCGGGACTCCACAGCCAGAAGCTGGTTTTCCCGGTCCAGCTGGGCGCTGCGGGTGTACTCCCGGGCCACCTGATACATCTCATACAGCAGCAGGAAGATGCCCAGCAGTGAGATAGAGACGGCCAGCACGGAGATGATCATCAGCCGGTTGATGAGGATGACGCCCGGGTCCAGCGGCATACAGAACATGAGGAAGGCCGCGTAGATGGCGGGCAGCGGCCACGCCGACTGCCAGAAGGCTTCGCCCCGGTACTCCCGCAGCAGCCAGCGGCTCCATTGGACTGCGGTGAACCAGAAGAGGATGCAGAGCACCGCCGACAGCCCCAGCTTGAGCAGGGCAGTGGAGACAAGGCAGACCGGCGCGTCGTTGTCCACCTCGGCCCGGGCATTGAGCACGATGGAGAGCAGATTGCAGACGGCGATCATGACGGCAGAGAGGGAGAAGAGAAAGGCTGTCTGCCCGGTCGAGACTGCCGACTCCACCCGCCAGAGCAGCAGCCAGAATGCCGTCAGGAAGATGGGCAGGAGCATCATATTGCTGTTCAGCTCAAGGACAGTGCAGAAAGCCGCCGCCGCAAGGTCGATGACGGAGACGAGGAAGGCGGTCAGCAGGGCAGTGCGGCGGGGCGCTTTCAGATGCTCCCACAGCGGGGCGAGGCAGAGGAACGCCCCCGGGTAGAGGATGGAGAGGTCCAGAAAATAGCGTCCGAATAAAGTGATGTCCAAGGCAGGGCCTCCTTTCGTCGTCAAAGCTCCCGCCGCATATGGCGGAACTGGTATTGTGTGAACTGGGCGAACAGGGTGTTCTTATCCTTCAGGCGCACCGGCAGGTGGGTGCCATCCAGCATCTCGAAAGCGTCGCCGTCCAGCCGCAGCACCTTGTCCATGTTCAGGATGACGCCCCGGTTGCAGACGAGGAAATTTTCCTGCGCCCGCAGCAGCTGCTCCACCTGTGCGAAGGTGGAGACGGCCCGGCACTCGCCGTCATCGGTGACGACCCGGACATAGTGGTTCTGGGACATGGCGTACTGGATCTTCCGCAGTGGCAGCTGCACGGTCTGCCGTGCGATGCGGACGTCCAGCTCCGGCTCGGCCCGGAAGAGCACCCGCCGCAGCTCATCGGCCAGCTGAAAGAGCTTCTCTTCCCGGTAGGGCTTGAGCAGATAATCGAAGGGGTGGACGGGAAATGCATCCCACACATACTCCGGCGATGAGGTCACGAAGACCAGCGGCAGGTCCGGGTCGGTGCGGCGCAGGGTGCGGGCTGTGTCGATGCCGTTGGTTCCCTCCATGCAGATGTCCAGAAAAACGGCCTGATAGGCCCGGGAGGGGAACGCCTGCAAAAAGGCGTCGCCGCTCTCGAAGTGGTCACAGACCAGAATGTATCCATTGCCGAACGCCAGCCGGAGCAGACCTTCCAGCCGCTGGGCGTCGGGCAGGCGGTCTTCTACGACCGCGAATCGAAGCTCCATCCTCTCATATGCCTCCTTACGCTCCTATTATAACACACCCGCGCAGCCTTGAGGACAGTCATTCACGCAGGAAATGACCCCTTTCACGCAGGTTTGGCAGCAAAAAAGAGAGACCGGGCGGGCCGGTCTCTCTTTGGAAGAGGATATAGGATTCAGTGCCTGCTCATGGCGCAGACCATCCGGATGAACTCCCGCACCTGCGGCAGCTCACTTTCGCGCTTGCGGTAGAGCAGATAAGTAGAGCGGGTGAGAGGGGTGCCGTCGGCGAAGAAGAGCGGCTCCGAGATGCCGTCGAAGTAGTTCAGGCAGATGGACGGCACGATGCTCCAGCCAAGACCGGCATTGACCATGGCCACGCAGGTGGACAGCCCATCCACATTCAGCTGGGCGTCCGGCTCCATCTTGTGCTCCATCAGCCAGCGGGCTTTCATGCTCATGTGCTCCGGGTCAGAGTCCCGGCCGATGTACCGCAGCTCGCGCAGGGGCACGCTGGCATTCTCCCGGCTGCGGATGAGGCAGACCGGCTCCCGCTCTAACAGGATCTTGCCCTCGTCCCAGCCGTATTCACCCCGCACGATGGCGAGGTGGACGCTGCTGTCCTGCAGCGTCCGGAGACAGTCACGGCTGTGGTTGGTGGAGACTCTGAGGGTGACGTCCGGGCACTGAGCCGTGTAGGCCGCCAGAACCTGCGGTAGACGGTATTTGGAGTAGTCGATGGAGACCTCGATGCGCAGGGTGCCGCAGATGGTGTCCTTGCGCATCTGCAGCTGCTCCCGCAAGGTGTTGAGATCCCGGGCGGTGCGCTGGATGACCTCCCATGCGGTCTCTCCGGCGGGGGTCAGGGTGACGCCCTGTTTGCTGCGCAGGAAAAGCGCTGCCCCCAGATCTGCCTCCATGTTCTGGAGCCGCTTGCTCAGGGTGGGCTGGGAGAGGTAGAGCTTTTCTGCGGTGCGGGTCAGGTTGCCGGTGTCGGCCAGCGTCAGGAAGATCAGCAGGTCTTTTTCGTCCATGGGATGTCCCCGTCCTTTTCGTGGTATTTCTTTCAGTATACCGTTTTGCGGACGGAAGCGCAAGGCGGCAGAGCGGCGATCATTTATTGGCGGCGTGGTAGATGGCGATGATGTCGTCGAGGCTCAGCTTTTTGGCCGAGCCGAGGGCAGTGCCGGAGGCCTCGAGGCAGCGGCGGGCCATCTCGTCGATCTGTGCGTCGGTGGGGGCGATGCCCAGCTCGTGGAAGGAGGCGGGCATCCCGATGCTGTGGTAAAAGTCAACCATCGCGTCAATGCCCAGCAGGGCCACCTCTTCGTCGGTGCCGTCCGCCGTCACCCCCATGACATTCCGGGCAAAGCGGACGAAGCGGGGCAGGCAGTCCTTATAAACATACCGTGCCCAGCTGGGCCAGAGGGCGGCGAGACCCGCGCCGTGGGTCACGTCGAACATACCGCCCATCTCGTGCTCCATTTTGTGGGACATGAAATCGCCGCTGGCGATGCCGCAGCCGGTGAGGCCGTTGTGAGAGAGGCTGCCCGCCCACATCACCTCGGCCCGGGCTTCATCGTTGGCGGGGTCGGTGTGGAGGATGCGGGCGTTCTCCATCACCGTGCGCAGCAGGCCCTCGGCCAGCGCGTCGGTTAGCTCCATGTTGCCGCCGTTGGTGAAGTAGCGCTCCATCGTGTGCATCATGATGTCAGCGCAGCCGGATTCAGTCTGGTAGTCGGGCAGGGTCTTGGTCAGCTCGGGGTCCATGATGGCGAACTTGGGGCGGCTGAGGTCGTCGTTGTAGGCCCGTTTCTGGTGGGTGTCCTCGCGGGTGATGACACTGCTGTTGGATGTCTCGCTGCCCGCTGCCGCGATGGTGAGGATGCTGGCCACGGGCAGGCACTTCTGGGCCTTGCGGGTGTGCTCATACAGCTCCCAGACATCCTTGTCCGGCTCAGCGAGGCCGTAGGCGATGGCCTTGGCGGTGTCGATGACGCTGCCGCCGCCCACTGCCAGAAGAAAGTCGATTCCATTCTCCCGGCCGATGCGGATGCCTTCGTAGACCTTGTCGAGATGAGGATTCGGCACGACACCGCCCAGCGTCCAGCTGGACAGGCCGGCCTCCGCCAGCGACTTCTCGGCCCGGTCGAGCACGCCGGAACGGATGGCGCTCTTGCCGCCGTAGACCACGAGGACGCGGGTGCCGCCGTATTCGCGCACCAGCGCGCCCACGCGCTGTTCGGTGCCCTTGCCGAAGATGACCCGGGTGGGGGAGTAGAATTCGAAATTGCTTGCCATTGGCAGACGACCTCCTTTTTGGTTGGAACAAAATAAAACCTGCACTCTCCCGGCGGGAGGATGCAGGCTTCATTGGAAAACATCAGACAAAAAAACCTGCCGACACGAGGCGGTTGCAAGCCCTCTGTCGGCAGGATGCTTACTTCTTCGGAGTCATAGCCTCTTGACCTCGATTTCCTCATTTTTCGGTCTGTACCGGACGTTTCATGGAAGCTTCTCCTTTGAAACGATGAAGAACGATCAGCAGGGGAATGAATTTCTTAGTACATTGGAATGACCCTTTTCTTAACTGTTGGAGTGCGGGATACGAATCACAGAGATGAATTTCATATTACCACATTCTTTCGAGTTAGATTTGCGAAGGGAGCGTCATTACTAGTACATTGGAGTTTCTCCTTTGGAGTTATTCAAATACGATGCTCCGTACAAAAGCTTTCTTCATTTCGAATCACCTTCGGCGGATCTATTTGAACGCGAGGGATTTATTTCACAGACTGTACTGTTATCCGCTTTATTGAATGCTCAAGACCGGCTCTCGTTGTTGTGTTTTTATACGGGGGAAACATCCCGTTTGTGGTGAGCCTCTGTTTTGCTTCTCAGCGAACCCCGACAGTCTGTGCACACTGTGCGGGTTCCATATCAACCATCGGTCTTCGCTCCTTTCTTCTTAAAGTCAGCGGGGTGAGTTCTCATTTGAACTTCTGCTGTACTTCTCTGGTTTCTGGCTTTATTATACACGCACGAGCCTGTTTTGTCTATTCGCAGAGTGCACAATGAATTAGACATACTTTTTCAAGAAACGACTAAAAAACTGTGAGAGTCGTACAAATATCAGGACGAAAGATTTTCCCTGCGCCAAAACCGTCTGTGGCTCCGGGCGGGGGAGGCGGTGCAGTAACGAATCTGCCCGAAAATTTTGGGTCGTTCGTGGAAGGATTTGCGCAAAACGGGAGAAAACGGCGAAAAATGCTTACGCGGGGCGGGAGTTTGTGCTATCATAGCGGGCAATGAATGGTAGTCGTGCAAAGACAGACGAAGGTTCCGCCCTCGTCTGTCTTTTTTTGTGCGGCGAAAGTTCCAGAAGACATTTTACCCACAACCAAAAATGAGGAGAAAACAAAAATGCCCAAGACCCTGCTTGAAAAAATCGTCTTTACTCTCGTGATGGCCGCGATCATGGTCTACGGAATGATCGTCTACAATGTCGCCCTCGCCACCGGCGGTGTGACCAACGCCACCTTCGGCATGGCGCTGCATGAAATGCCCATCATGGTGCCGGTGGCCTTCGTGCTGGAGTTTTTTGTAGTGGAAAAGCTGGCCACCGCATTGGCCTTCACCTTTATGCGTCCTTCGGACAGCCCCCAGTTCATCACCTATGCCATCTCCCTGATGATCGTCTGCATCATGTGCCCCATCATGAGCCTTGTAGCGACCGTGCTGTTCAAGGAGCCCAGCTTTGGGATGTGGGCGCACACCTTCGGCTGCAACTTCCCGATGGCCCTGTGCTGGCAGATGTTCTACTGCGGCCCGCTGGCCCGCTTTCTCTTCCGGCACATCTTCCGCCGCGGGAAACAGTGAGCCTATTATAAACAGGTAATATTATATAAGTCTCCGGTTAACAAAATTTCAGGTATCAAGCGCTTGACAACTATATGAATTTTATATACACGATATACATGGAGTGTATATTTCTGCCGAGAGCGTTTCATATTACCTCAAAAAATGAAACGAATCGCTAAAAAATGGCTAAGAAATTGGTTGAAATGGACAGTTTGAAAGCGAAATATTGTGCAAGATGTACGACAGTTTCGGCACAAGCGTGAAATAAGATATAACAAAAAGTAGAATATCGACCGAAGGGCTTATCAAACCGGCCCAATCGTGCTATGATACCAGACGCAAAAGGATGCGCTGAGCGCGGAAAGAGGGTGTGTTTCCATGAAAAACGGACGCACCTTCTTTGATTTTCGGCGCGGCCTCTTTGACTAGAGAAACGAAAGGAGATAGAGTGAAAACGAACCACACCCTTACGCTTCAAGATAAGACTCTGCTCAGAAAGGAGGCAAAGCGATGAACGCATTGACTGCGGCCCTGAAAGAAGAGCTGAACGTGGAGATGGTCTCCATCGGCGGCTTGCAGGTGCCGGAATCCGTGGTGGTGAGCTGGGGCATCATGCTCTTTCTGGTGATCGTCTCCATCCTGCTCACCCGGAACCTCAAGGTGGATCACATCTCCAAGCGGCAGGCTGTCCTTGAGATGGTAGTCACCACCATCGACGGCTTCTTCATGGGCCTGCTGGGCGAGCAGGGAAGGCGGTATGTGCCCTACCTCGTGACGGTGGCTCTCTACATCGCCTGCGCAAACCTCATCGGCGTGTTCGGCATCAAGCCCCCCACGAAGGATCTGAATGTCACCGCTGCGCTGGCACTCATGAGCATCTGCCTCATCGAGTATTCCGGCGTCCGTGCCCGGGGCGGCAAAGGCTTCCTGAAAAGCCTCGCCGCTCCTACCCCCATCATGACCCCCATGAACATCCTCGAGATCGCCATCCGCCCCACCAGCCTGTGTATGCGACTGTTCGGCAATGTGCTGGGCGCTTTCGTCATCATGGAGCTGATCAAGCTGGTGGTCCCGGTGTTCGTGCCGGCCATCTTCAGCCTCTACTTTGATTTGTTCGACGGTCTCATCCAAACCTATGTTTTCGTCTTCCTCACCTCGCTGTTCATGAAAGAGAGCATTGGCGGAGAAGAGTGACCCACCCCAAAAGCCTCTCCCAAGGGGAGAGCCAAAGAAGAATATTGACCATAAAGGAGAAATAATTATGAACGGACTCGTAGCTCTGGGCGCTGGCATCGCAGCGCTGACTGGTATCGGCGGCGGCATCGGCATCGGCATCGCCACCGGCAAGGCAACGGAGGCCATCAGCCGCCAGCCGGAGGCTTCCGGCAAGATCCAGACCAACCTCCTGCTGGGCGCAGCTCTGGCCGAAGGTACTGCCATCTTCGGCTTCGTCGTTGCTCTGCTCATCATCCTGTTCCTGGGTTGATCACGGAGGCATGACGAATGCTGACTCTGAATCTGAACCTTCTGTATACAGTCGTCAACATTCTGGTTCTGTTTTTGCTGCTGCGCAAGTTCCTGTACAAGCCTGTCATGAACATCATCGCGCAGCGCCAGAAGCAGGTGGATGACGCCTTGAACGCCGCCGAGACCTCCAAGCAGGAGGCCGCAGCGGCCCTGAACGACGCGCAGGCTAAGCTGCACAATGTGGACGCCGAGGCAGCAGCCCGCCGCACGGCCTACGAACAGCAGGCCGAAAAGGACAAGCAGCAGCTGCTGGCCGACGCCCAGAAGCAGGCCGACGCCATTCTGGCCGAGGGCAAGGCCGCCGCTGAGGCCGAGCGCCAGCACAAGCTGCGTCAGGCCGACGCCCAGACCACCGCACTGGCCCGCGCCATGTGCGAGAAGCTGCTGGCCCGCAACCTGAACGAGCAGGACGACGCACGCCTGCTGGACGACCTGTTGGAGAAAGCGGGGACTGAAAATGGCAAGTGAATTCAGCAAGGAGTTCTTTGAGGCCAACCGCATCGTCAAAGCGGACCTCCGTGCCGCCCGAACCCCCCGCGAGGAGGATCTGGACCGGATCAAGAAAGAGGTCTGCAAGCTGTACGACGCCACCGAGGTCATCCTGAACGTCACGGTGGACGACAGCCTCCTCTCCGGCTATGTGCTCCAGATCGGCGACCGCGTCTTTGACAACTCCGGTCGTCACGCCATCGACCAGATGATGGCCGACAAGCCCTCTCTGGCCACCCTCAAGACCCGCATCGAGGACTACAAGCCCGCGGCCACCAGCGAGGAGGGCGGCGTGGTCGTCTCCTCTGCCGATGGCATCGTGGAAGTAGAAGGAATGGACCGCGCTGTCTACGGCGAGATCGTCACCTTCGAGAACGGTGCAAAGGGCATGGTGGAGAGCGTCGAGCCGGGCCGTCTGGGCATCATGCTCTTTGACGGCGCGGAGAGCGTCGGCGTCGGCACCATGGTCACCCGCAGCGGCAAGCGCGCGGGCATCCCGGTGGGCGAGGGCTTCCTTGGCCGTGTCATCGACCCGCTGGGCGAACCCATCGACGGCAAAGGCCCTGTCGAGGCTGTGGGCTACAACCCCATCGAGAAGCAGGCCCCCGGCATCCTCGAACGCCAGAGCGTGGACACTCCGCTCCACACCGGCATCCTCGCCATCGACTCCATGTTCCCCATTGGCCGCGGCCAGCGTGAGCTGATCATCGGCGACCGCCAGACCGGCAAGACCTCCATCGCCACCGATGCCATCCTGAACCAGAAGGACACCGGCGTGCTCTGCATCTATGTCGCCATCGGCCAGAAGGCTTCCTCCATCGCCCGCGTGGCCGAGGACCTGAAAAAGCATGGTGCCATGAGCTACACCACCATCGTGGCGGCGACCGCCTCCGACAGCGCCCCGCTGCAGTACATCGCCCCCTATGCGGGCACGGCGCTGGCCGAGTACTTCATGGCGCAGGGAAAGAGCGTCCTCATCGTTTACGACGACCTTTCCAAGCACGCGGTGGCCTACCGTGCCATCTCGCTGCTGCTCCGCCGCTCTCCGGGCCGTGAGGCTTACCCCGGCGATGTCTTCTATCTGCACTCCCGTCTGCTGGAGCGCTCCTGCCGGATGAGCGACGCGCTGGGCGGCGGCTCCATTACCGCTCTGCCCATCGTGGAGACGCAGGCCGGCGACGTGTCCGCCTACATCCCCACCAACGTCATCTCCATCACCGACGGACAGATCTTCCTTGAGAGCGCCCTCTTCAACGCCGGCAACCGCCCGGCCGTCAATGTGGGCCTGTCCGTCTCCCGTGTGGGCGGCGCAGCCCAGACCAAGGCCATGAAGAAGGCCAACGCCAACCTGCGCATCGAGCTGGCCCAGTACAAGGACATGGAGTCCTTCGCTCAGTTCAGCTCGGATCTGGACGCCGAGACCCGCCATCAGCTGGAACACGGCAAGGCCCTGACCGAGATGCTCAAGCAGCCGCTCTATCAGCCCAAGACCGACGCCGAGCAGGTGGTCATCCTCGTGCTGGCCTCCCACGGGATGCTGGACGATGTGCCCCTCGCGGAACAGCGGGCACGCACCGCCGCCTTTGTGCGCCAGTTCCATGCAGACGTGTCCGGCACGATGGACGCCATCACGGCCACCGGCAAGCTCACCCCCGAGCAGACCGACACCATTCTGAACGCATGGAAGGCCTACGAGGGAGGCGAGAATCATGGCGTCCAGTAAGCTGCTGAAAGAGCGCATCGAGAGCATTCAGGATACCCGCAAGATCACGAATGCGATGTATCTGATCTCTTCCTCCAAACTGCGCAAGGCACGCAGGAATTACCAGAACGTCCTGCCCTACTTCACCCGCATGAGGGACACCATCTCCCGTGTCGTCCCCCATCTGCCCGAGGAGCCGGTGCACCCGTATTTCCACGAGCGGCAGCGGGAGGACGGCAACCCCCGCCGCGCCTATCTGGTGCTGACGGCGGACAAGGGCATGGCAGGCTCTTTCAATCAGAACGTGCTGAAGCTCCTGCTGGAAAAGGCCGATGAAAACGACCGGTTCTATGTCATCGGTCAGGTGGGCTACCGCGCCCTCCGCAAGGACCCCCGGCTGGTGAAGGAGTTCCAGTACGGCGCGACGGCACCGTCTTTGCAGCGTGCCCGTGACATCACGGTGGACGCCATCGACGATTTTAAGTCGGGCAAGCTGGATGAGATCTATCTCATCTATACCAAGATCCAGAACGCGCTCACCAGTGAGCCGGTCATGGAGCGGCTGCTGCCGCTGGACCGCGAGCATCTGCAGCCCGCTCCCAAGGGTCTGGGCGATCCCCGCGGCGAGGTGGAGCTGGTGCCCGATGCTTGGACAGTGTTCGAGCAGACCGCGCCCATCTATATGCACGGCATGATCTTCGGCGCCATGACCGAGAGCTTCTGCGCCGAGCAGAGCGCCCGCATGACGGCCATGGACTCGGCCACCAAGAGCGCAAACGATATGATCCGCGACTTGCAGCTGGAATACAACCGCACCCGCCAAGGCTCCATCACACAGGAGATCACCGAGATCATCGGCGGCGCGTCGGCGGTGAAGAATCAAGAATAACAAAACGAGGCAAATCTATGATACAGGGAACTATTATCCGCGTAGCCGGCCCTGTGGTGGACGTCCAGTTCGCCGCAGGCCGACTGCCTGCCCTGCAGGAAGCGCTGACCGTGACCGCAGAGGGCACTGAGCGCACGATGGAGGTGGCGCAGCACGTCAACGAATCGACGGTGCGCTGCATCATGCTCTCGGCCAGCGAAGGTCTGGGCAAGGGCATGGTGGTCACTGCCACCGGCCACGGCCTGACTGCCCCGGTGGGCGAGGCCACGCTGGGCCGTATGTTCGACCCGCTGGGCCGCCCCATCGACGGCAAGGGTTCGGTGGACGAGGTGCCCCACTGGCCCATCCACCGCAAGGCCCCCAGCTTTGCAGAGCAGAAGCCCGCTACTGAAATTCTGGAGACCGGCATCAAGGTCATCGACCTGCTGGCTCCCTACGCCAAGGGCGGCAAGATCGGTCTGTTCGGCGGTGCAGGCGTCGGCAAGACCGTCCTGATCCAGGAGCTGATCCATAATGTGGCCACCGAGCACGGCGGCTACTCCATCTTCACCGGCGTCGGCGAGCGCTCCCGCGAGGGCTGCGACCTCTGGGGCGAGATGAACGCCTCCGGCGTCCTCAACAAGACTGCGCTGGTCTTCGGCCAGATGAACGAGCCTCCCGGAGCACGTATGCGCGTGGCCGAGACGGGCCTGACCATGGCGGAGTATTTCCGTGAGGAGACGCATAAGGACGTGCTGCTCTTCATCGACAACATCTTCCGCTTCGTGCAGGCAGGCTCTGAGGTCTCCGCCCTGATGGGCCGTATGCCCTCCGCCGTCGGCTACCAGCCCACGCTGGCAAACGAGCTGGGCGCTCTGCAGGAGCGCATCACCTCCACCCGCGACGGCTCCATCACCTCGGTGCAGGCTGTCTACGTCCCTGCCGACGACCTGACTGACCCCGCTCCCGCCACCACCTTCGCCCATCTGGACGCTACCACCGTCCTGAGCCGTAAGATCGTGGAGCAGGGCATCTACCCCGCCGTGGACCCGCTGGCCTCCACCTCCCGCATTCTGGAAGCAGACATCGTGGGTGAGGAGCACTACCGCGTGGCCCGCAAGGTGCAGGCGACGCTGCAGCGCTATCAGGAGCTGCAGGACATCATCGCCATCCTCGGCATGGATGAGCTGAGCGAGGAAGACAAGCTCACCGTCACCCGTGCCCGTAAATTGCAGAAGTTCCTCTCCCAGCCCTTCGCGGTGGCCGAGAACTTCACCGGCCTGCCCGGCAAATATGTGCCGCTGGCCGAGACGGTCAAGGGCTTTGCCGCCATCGTGGACGGCAAGTGCGACGACCTGCCCGAGTGGGCCTTCTTCAACGTGGGCACCCTCGACGACGCCCGCAAGAAGGCAGCGGACAAGCTGGCGGAGGAAAAAGGCGGTGAGGCCTGATGAACAGCTTCATCCTCAACATCACGGCCTCCAGCGGTGAGTTCTATCAGGGCAGCTGCGAGAGCATGGTGCTGCCCGTGAAGGACGGCGTCTACGGTGTGCAGGCCGGTCACAGCCCGGTGCTGGTGGCCATCCACATGGGAATGCTCAAGTTCACCGTGGACGGCGAGACCCGGGAAATTCTGGTCGGTGACGGCATCGCCGAGGTGACGCCCACCTTCGTGCTTTTGCTGGTGGACAGCGCCGAGCGGCCCGAGGACATCGACAAGAACCGCGCCGAGGCCGCCCGCATCCGCGCCGAAGAGCGCTTGCAGCACAAGCAGAGTATGCACGAGTACTATCAGACGAAGATCGCCCTCGACCGTGCCATGCAGCGGCTGCAGACCGCATCCAAATACAAGCGTTAAGACTCCTTTCGAACATAAGCGATATTTCTCCAATTTCTCCAAAGCAGAGGGCCTGCCTGTCCATTTTACGGATGGGCGGGGCCTTTTGCGTTTCCTTTGACAGAGAAGGGGGAAAGTGATATGATTCTGGTATCCCCAAAGGAAAGACGGCCCGCATGGGAAATGCGGAGCCGCCGGAGTCCATGGCAGACGGATATGGCAGACAGCAGAGAGCCGTACAGGCAGAAAGGGCGCAGTTATGACGCTTATGACAGTCCCCGCAGCAAGCATCGCAGGCATGGTATTTTCCCTTGTCGTCTCCTTCGCACTTCCCATAGGCCTTTTCATCTACGCAAAGAAGAAGCTGGGCGCGAAGGCGGCACCGTTCTTTATCGGGTGCGGCGTTTTCTTCGTGATGGTGGTGATGCTGGAAGCTGCCATCCATCGCATCGTGTTCCAGCTGGCCGGAGAAGCGCTGACCGGAAGCGTGATCCTATACGCGGTCTATGGCGGCCTGATGGCAGCACTTTTTGAAGAGACTGGCCGTTACATCGCCATGAGGTTTCTGGTGAAGCCGATGGACTTTCCGAACGCCTTTATGTATGGTGCCGGACACGGCGGCGTGGAGGCAATGCTTCTGTGCGGCGTGGCATCCATCAGCAACATCGCAAGTGCCGTGATGATAAACTCCGGCACCATGTCTGCACAGCTGGCGTCTCTTGACGCAAAGAAGGCGGCAGACACGGCAGCGGCTCTTTCGGCGCTGTGGACGACACCGAGCCTGACGTTTTTTGCAGGCGGCGTAGAGCGGCTTTTGGCGGTGGTGCTCCATGTGAGCCTTTCGATTCTGGTGTTCCAGTCCATCCGCAAAAAGTCCCGGAAAGACCTGCTCAATGCGTATCTGTTCCACTTTGTCATCGATTCGCTGGCCGTTCTGCTCAGTGCAGTGGCATCTGTCTGGGTGGTGGAGCTTGTCGTTGCACTCGTGACCGGCGGAGCTGTCCTGATGGCAAAGTATGCCTGTATGGAAGAGTGAACGCACGGAAATATTTTTGATATATAGGATATAAAAGTCCCCTCTTCGTCATTGGAGCAAGAACCGTGACGAAGAGGGGACTTTCGCTTTCTGTTACTTTTTCTCGTGGTCAGACCAGCCGCTGGAGCTTATAATATCGCCGTCCGGCGTGCACCAGAGGGCCTCCACGCCGTCGAGGGACTCGACGAGCTTCTGTCCCTCTTCCAGCGGCATACAGAACAGGCCGGTGGTGAGGCAGTCGGCCGCGCCGGAGTCGGGGGAGAGGACGCTGACGCTGTCGAAGTAGCGGGCGGGCCAGAGGGTGTCCGGGTCGATGAGGTGGTGGTAGCGCACGCCGTCCACGACGTAGTACCGCTGGTAGTTGCCGCTGGTGACGAGGGCCATGTCGCTCATGTTGACGCCGGAAACGTAGGAAGAGCTGGCGGTGTAGACCTCGGAGGAGTTCCACGGGTTTTCCACGCCGCCCGACCACTGGGAGCCGTCGGGTTTTGTGCCGATGGCGCGGAGGTTGCCGCCCACGCTGATGAGGGCGCTGGTCAGGCCCCGGGCCTCAGCAGCCTGCGCCACCATCTCGACGGCGTAGCCCTTGCCCACGCTGCCCACGTCGAGGGACATGGCGGGGTCGGAGAGGTAGACCGTCTTGGCCTCCTCGTCGATGACGAGGTCGGAGATGTCACAGTGCTGTGCGGCGGCATCCAGCGCTTCCTGCGAGGGCAGCTGGTTGTCCGCCTCGCTTTCGGTGGCCTCGGCGGCTTCGCGGCAGTCGTGCCAGATGCGGAGGACGCTGCCCATGGCGATGTTCAGCTTGCCGCCGGTGGTGTCGTACATCTGCCGGGCCAGCTCCAGCATCCCGAGGATCTTATCGTCCACCTGAACCGGGGCAGTGCCCGCGTTGTCGTTGATGGTCTTGACGTTCACCACGCCGTCGTAGTCGTTGTAGATGTCGTAGAGACGGTGGTATTCCAGCAGGTCGGTGTGGAGGGCGTCCATCTGGCGGTTGAACTCCTCCTCGCTGTCGCAGTAGGCGATGACCTGCGTTACGGTGTCAAAAGCGTCGTAAAAGATGGTGCTGTACCGCTGGGCATCCGCGCTCACGCCGGAGGCCGCAGGCTTTTGGGATGAGCCGCAGGCAGCAAGGAGGCTCAGGCAGAGCGTCCCGGCCAGCAGGGCGGAAACAAAGCGCTTGATGCTCATGCCTGCTCCTTTGCCGCAGCCGTGAAGGCGGCGTGCTCCTCAGACAGGTGAGCCAGCAGGTCGCCGAAGACCCAGTTCTTGTTGGAGGGGGTGATGACGGCCTTGAGGGGAATGTTCACCTGCGCCTGCTTCATGAGGTCCAGCAGGGTGTCGAGGTCTTTTTCCCGGAAGTTTGCCAGCACCAGCGCAGGAGGATAGGCCCCCGGCTCCAGCACGAGGGTGCGGGAGGTCTTGACCTCCACCTCGCCCAGCAGCTGGGCGACGGTCTTGCCTGCGTCGGCGGGGGAGACGGGCAGCAGCTTCATGCCAAAGGCGGGGGCCATCCCCTCAAGGATGCCCCGGTCGGCGGCGGACAGGTTCCAGCCCAGCGCCAGCGGGACGCCGGCGTTCTGGTTGCGTGCGATATGTGCTTTCATTGCATTGTACCTCTTTTTCAAAGGATAAATCAAAATACACTATAGTATACCATAAAGAACGGAAAAAGAAAACGACTGCCGACCCTTTTTGCAAAGCGGGCAGCAGTCGAACAAGAAAGACGCTATTGTATTTTGTCAAAAGTTGTGATATTCTGAAACTGCCGTCGGAAATGGCGGCAGGCACTGTCTGCAAATGCAGGTGGTCACGCTCCTCCGGCCAAGCGCCAGTGGAGACGAATATCTTTTTGCTTCCCCTGACGCGAGAGCGAAAGGGGGGATGTTCTATGACGCTGAGTGAAGTTATTCAACTGCTTGCCCTGATTGGCGGAGCAGTTTTTGTGACCTTTCAGATTACATGGACGATTTCCAACGGCAAAAAGAAATGACCGCCCCTGCCTCTCCAAGCAAGCGGTCATTCTTTTTGACTTAACGCCGGAAGAGCGCTGACCATTTGTGGGACAGTGCCTTCTTTATTTGTAGTATAATCGTTTCAGCGTGAATTGTCAACGCTGAAAGCGTAACTTAGTTCATCTTCTTGCCGAAGAACTCCACCTCTTTGCCGATGAAGTCCATCAGCTCGTCGAACTGGTCGGGGGTCAGGCTCTGGGCACCGTCGCACTTGGCCTTGGCGGGGTCGTTGTGGACCTCGATCATCAGGCCGTCGGCACCGGCGGCGACGGCGGCCTTTGCCAGCTGAGGCACCATCCATGCGTGGCCGCAGGCGTGGCTGGGGTCCACGATGACGGGCAGGTGGGTCATCTTGTGGAGCATGACCACGCCGGCAAGGTCGAGGGTGTTCCGCATACTGGTCTCGAAGGTGCGGATGCCGCGCTCGCAGAGGATGACATTCTCGTTGCCCTCGGCCATGATGTACTCGGCGCTCATGACGAACTCCTCCAGCGTGTTGGCAAGGCCGCGCTTGAGCAGGACGGGCTTCTTCTGACGGCCCACGGCCTTGAGCAGCTCGAAGTTCTGCATATTGCGGGCGCCGACCTGAATGAGGTCCACATTCTCAAAGAGGGGCAGATGCTCGGTGTTCATGATCTCGGTGACGATGGGGGAGCCGGTGGCACGGCGGGCCAGCTTGAGCAGGTCGAGGCCCTCGCTGCGCATCCCTTGGAAAGAATAAGGGGAGGTGCGGGGCTTGAATGCGCCGCCGCGCAGCAGGGAGGCACCGGCGGCCTTGACGCGCTGGGCGCAGTAGGTGATCTGGGCCTCGCTCTCGATGCTGCACGGGCCTGCGATGACAGCAAAGCTGCCGCCGCCGATCTTCACGCCCTCCACATCAATGACGCTGTCGTCCGGATGGAATTTGCGGTTGGCTTTCTTATACGGTTCAGAGACGCGGCGGCAGGTCTCGACCACCGGGTTTGCCAGCACCCAGCTCTCGGCGATGGCCTTGGTGTCGCCGATGAGGCCGAGGATATGGGTGTCGCTGCCCTTGGAGTCATTGATCTGCAGGCCCATGCCTTCCAGCTCGCGGCAGAATTCGTGGACCTTGGCTTCGGGGGCGTCCTGTTTGAGTACGATGATCATGGCGGGTTCTCCTTTTCCTATTTCCGTACGGCAGGGGAGAGGAAGCCGCCTTGCCGCAGATGTTTCAGTATCATGAACTTCACTATCGTGAAGTGACGGGGCATGGACATAGCATATCACTTCAGTTTCATGAAGTCAAGAGCTTTCTCAAAAGTTTTTGAATTTTGGGAGAGAAAGTGGTAGAATAAATCTGGACTCAACCTCTCAGTCTCGCTTCGCTCGACAGCTCCCCTACCGAGGGGAGCCTCTGGCGAAGAGGAGAAGTTTTCCGCTATGCCAAGGCCTCCCCTCGATAGGGGAGGTGGCACGCCGTAAGGCGTGACGGAGAGGTTAATACAACAATAGAGGTCTTACATATGGGCAAAGAAGCAAAAACGAACGCCATGCGCATCTTGGAGCGGGCCAAGGTGGCCTATACCGCGCATGAATATCCCCACGAAGAGGGCGTGGCGGTGGACGGCGTGACCGTCGCCGCCAGCATGGGCGAGGACCCCGCCTGCGTCTACAAGACGCTGGTGACGCAGGGGGCCAGCAGGAACTACTTCGTTTTCGTCATCCCGGTGGCAGCGGAGCTTGACCTGAAGGCCGCCGCCCGCAGCGTGGGCGAAAAGAGCGTGGCGATGATCCACGTTGCCGACATCAACAAAGTCACCGGCTATGTCCGGGGCGGCTGCAGCCCGGTGGGCATGAAGAAGCAGTACACTACCGTCTTTGACGAGAGCGTGCTGAGCCAGCCGAAGGTCTACGTCTCCGGCGGGCGCATCGGCACGCAGGTGTGCTGCGCCGCTGCCGACCTCATCAAGGCTGCACGGGCAACGACCGCGAAGATCATCTTCTGAAAAGCCCCTCAGGCGCGTTGCGTCAGCTCTCCCGGAGGGAGAGCCTTTAAAAGAATATTTATTATAGAAAGTTTCTCCAAGAAGTCGTACTTAAAAAGAAAAACGATGTCGAAACTGCACAAAATTTTAGAAAGTTTTTTGACAGCAGAGAACACAAGGGAAAATTTGCCCGAACGCTCTTTGCAAAGGCGTTTTTTTGCCGTATACTGTATCTAGACGGCGGACGGAAGGGCAGGCAAACTCTTTTTTCAGCCGGAAAGAACAGCGTGGACAACGAGGTTTGCGGAGGAGGAGCAGAATGTGGAATGAGCTGCTGAGTACCAAGTGCCGTCTCGGCGCGGGGATGCATCAGGGCCTTCGTGTAACCTGCTGCGAGTCTATGCTGTCGCAGACGAAATAAAAGGCCGTGGTGTAGGTGCATCACAGCCTTTTTTGTTTTTGTGTCGTGGGATTTTGAGAAAGAGAGGTTGGATACAGATGATTCGTAAAGTGGCAGTCATCATGGGTTCGGATAGTGATTGGCCGGTGGTCAAGGGGGCCTGCGCCCAGCTCAAGGCGCTGGACATCCCCTTTGAGGCCCACATCCTGTCGGCCCACCGCACCCCCGCCGAGGCGGCGGACTTCGCAAAAAAGGCAAAGGCAGACGGCTTCGGCGTCATCCTCTGCGCGGCGGGCATGGCAGCACATCTGGCTGGTGCTTTCGCCGCCAACACCACCCTGCCGGTCATCGGCATCCCGATGAAGGGCGGCGCGATGGACGGTCTGGACGCACTGCTGGCCACCGTCCAGATGCCCAGCGGCATCCCGGTGGCTACGGTGGCCCTGAACGGCGCAAAGAACGCCGCATGGCTGGCTGCTGAGATCCTGGCCCTCGGCGACGAGGCGCTGGCCGGCCGTCTGGAGGCTGAGCGCACCGCGATGGCGCAGCAGATCGCCGCAAAGGAAGAAAAACTGCAGAAAGAGATCGAGGAACTGTAATGTCTGATTTTGCATACCCGCTTCACGAAGAGTGCGGCGTTTTCGGCATCTATGACCGTGCAGGCACGGAGGATGTGGCGGCTGCCGCTTACTCGGCCCTGTACGCTCTGCAGCACCGTGGGCAGGAGAGCTGCGGCATCGCCGTGAACGATGACGGCGTCATCAACGGCCACCGAGACCTCGGCCTTGTCAATGAGGTGCTCACCCCGGCGGTGCTGGCTTCGCTGGCAAAGCCCACGGCCCATATGGCCACCGGCCATGTCCGCTACGCCACCGCCGGCAGCCGCGTCCGGGCCAACGCCCAGCCCATGATCGTCCGGCATGGCCGGGGCACCATGGCCCTCTGCCACAACGGCAACCTGACGAACGCTCTGGAGCTTCGCCGCCAGCTGGAAAACGAGGGCGCTATCTTCCACGGCTCCTCCGATACCGAGGTCATCTGCTACCTCGTCACCCGCAACCGCCTGCGGATGGGAAGCATCGAGATCGCCATCAGCAAGACGATGGATGTCCTCGAGGGCGCTTACAGCCTTGTGGTCATGTCGGCCACCAAGCTCATCGCGGCCCGCGACCCCCGGGGCTACCGGCCCCTGTGCATCGGCACCCTGCCCGGCGGCGGCTATGCCTTCGCCAGCGAGAGCTGTGCGCTGGACGCCGTCGGTGCGACGCTGCTGCGGGATGTGGAGCCGGGCGAGATCGTCATCGCCGACACCAAGACTGGTGAGCTGCGCTCCATCAAAGACCACTGCGGCCGTCCCGACCGCCAGATGTGCGTCTTCGAGTTCATCTACTTCGCCCGCCCCGACAGCATCATTGAGGGCAGCTCGGTGCATGAGGCCCGCAAGCAGGCAGGCCGCTTCCTCGCACAGGAACACCCCGTGGAGGCCGATGTGGTCATCGGTGTGCCGGACTCCGGCCTTGATGCGGCCCTCGGCTACTCGCAGGAGAGCGGCATCCCCTACGGCATCGGCTTCATCAAGAATAAATACATCGGCCGCACCTTCATTCAGGGCAGCCAGAAGCAGCGCGAGAACAGCGTCCGCATCAAGCTGAACGTCGTGTCCAGCACCGTCAAGGGCAAGCGGGTGGTGCTGGTGGATGACTCCATCGTGCGCGGCACCACCTCCGCCCGCATCATCAAGCTGCTGCGGGACGCCGGAGCGAAGGAAGTCCACTTCCGTGTTTCCGCGCCCCCCTTCAAATATCCCTGCTATTTCGGCACCGACATCCCCGACCAGAAGCTGCTGGTCGCCACCGGCCGCACGGTGGACGAGATCAACGAGATCATCGGGGCCGACACGCTGGGCTACCTTTCGACGGAGCACGTCGTCCGGCTGGCCCAGAACGCGAACGGCGGCTTCTGCACTGCCTGCTTCACCGGCCAGTACGCCGTGAAGCCGGAAGAGGTGCTTTCCACCGATATTCATGAACGCCACCTGAATGACCGTCCCAAGGACGAGAAAAAGTTAGGAGAGTAACAATGGAAAAGAGTTATTCGGAAAGCTATGCAGCCGCAGGTGTGGACATCACCGCAGGCTACCGCTCGGTCGAACTCATGAAGCAGTATGTGGCCCGCACCATGAACGAGCACTGCATCGGCGGGCTGGGCGGCTTCGGCGGCCTGTTCGAGCTGGACTGCACCGGCTATCAGCACCCCGTCCTCATCTCGGGCACCGACGGCGTGGGCACCAAGCTGAAGATCGCCATGATCCTGAACAAGCATGACACCATCGGCATCGACTGCGTGGCCATGTGCGTCAACGATGTCATCTGCGCCGGTGCAAAGCCGCTGGTCTTCCTCGACTACATCGCCTGCGGCCGGAACATCCCCGAGAAGATCGCCGAGATCGTCAAGGGCGTGGCCGAGGGCTGCGTGCAGGCCGACTGCTCTCTGGTGGGCGGCGAGACCGCAGAGCATCCGGGCATGATGCCGGAGGAGGAGTATGATCTGGCCGGCTTCACCGTGGGCGTCGTGGACAAGGAAAAGATCCTGAGCAACGAGACCATGAAGCCCGGCGACGTCATCATCGCCCTGCCCTCCACCGGCGTCCACTCCAACGGCTTCTCGCTGGTGCGCAAGATTTTCGACATCGACGGCGACCCCGCCGTTCTCAAGACTGCCCCCGCAGAGCTGGGCGGCAAGACCCTCGGCGAGGCCCTGCTGGCCCCCACTAAGATCTACGTCAAGCCGGTGCTGAAGGTGCTGGAAGAGGTGGATGTCAAGGGCATCTCCCACATTACCGGCGGCGGCTTCTACGAGAACATCCCCCGCAGCCTGAAGAAGGGCTGCTGCGCCCGCATCAAGAAGGAGGATGTCCGCACTCCGGCTCTCTTCCAGCTGATGCAGAAGACCGGCAATATCTCCGAGCACGATATGTTCAACACCTTCAACATGGGCGTCGGCATGGTGCTGACCGTCCCCGCCGAGCAGGCCGACAAGGCACTGGACATCCTCCACGCCAACGGTGAGCCGGAGGCCTATCGTCTGGGCGTCATCGCAGAAGGTGAGGGTGTCGAGCTGTGCTGAACATCGCTGTGTTAGTGTCCGGCGGCGGCACCAATTTGCAGGCCCTGCTGGACAGTGAGGCCCGGGGCGAGAACCCGGACGGCAAGATCACGCTGGTGGTGGCATCCAAGCCCGGCGTCTACGCGCTGGAGCGCGCAGCCAAGGCAGGCGTCGAGGGCGTGGTCGTCCGCCGGAAGGACTACGCCACCAGCGAGGCGTTCGACGCCGCCCTGCTGAAGACGCTGAAGGAACACGACATCGACCTCGTGGTGCTGGCGGGCTTCCTCTCGGTGCTCGGTCCCAGCGTCATCGAGGCCTATCCCCGCCGCATCCTGAACATCCACCCCGCCCTCATCCCGTCCTTCTGCGGGCCGGGTATGTACGGCCTGCGCCCCCACGAGGCCGCGCTGGCCCGGGGCTGCAAGGTGACGGGCGCCACCGTCCACTTCGTCAATGAGGAGTGCGATGGCGGGCCGATCCTGTTACAAAAGGCCGTGGACATCCTGCCCGGCGACACCCCCGAGGTGCTGCAGAAGCGGGTGATGGAGCAGGCCGAGTGGAAGCTGCTGCCGCAGGCGGTGGCGATGGTCTGCAGCGGAGAGGTTTAACGATAGGAGAAAGACAATGGAAAAGATCGACCTGAACGAATATCTGGCCTCCAACGAGTACCCCGGCCGCGGCATCGCGGTGGCAAAAGCACCGGATGGCCGTCAGATGTTCATTGGCTATTTCATCATGGGCCGCAGCGAGAACAGCCGCAACCGGGTATTCGACCCAGTGCCCGAGCGGGGCGGCATCTGCACGATGGCAGCAGACCCGGCCAAGCTGGAGGACCCCAGCCTCATCATCTATAACCCCGTGCTGACCCTCGGCAAGACCCACATCGTCACCAACGGCGACCAGACCGACACCATCTTTGACGAGATGAGCCGGGGCCGCAGCTTTGCCGACGCCCTGCGCACCCGCACCTTCGAGCCGGACGAGCCGAACTACACCCCCCGCATCTCCGCTGTGGTGTACGCTGACGGCAGCTATCAGATGAGCATCCTGAAGTCTGCTGACGGCAACGGCGAGAGCGTGCAGCGCTATTTCTTCGACTACCCGCAGCCCGTGGCCGGGGAGGGTCACTTCATCAGCACCTATAAGCACAACGGCAGCCCCATCCCCAGCTTTGAGGGCGAGCCGCTCCGTTTCGCCTGCCCCCGCACCATCGGCGATTTCGCCCATGGCCTGTGGCAGAACCTGAACCCCGACAACAAGGTCAGCCTCTTCGCCCGGGTCATCGACCTCGAGACCGGCGAGAGCGGCGACATGATCTTCAACAAATACGACGCTGTGTGCAGCGACCTCGACGACCCCGAGGAGCCGGAGCTGCTGCCCGAGGAGCTGGAGCTGCTGAAGAAGCTCGACGCCGAGGAAGAATAACACGAGATACAAGGAGGATGCACCAAATGAATGAACTTGCGCTGAAGTACGGCTGCAACCCCAACCAGAAGCCCAGCCGCATCTATATGGAGGACGGCTCTGATCTGCCCGTCACCGTCCTGAACGGCAAGCCGGGCTACATCAATTTTCTGGATGCCCTCAACTCCATCCAGCTGGTCAAGGAGCTGAAAGAGGCCTGCGGCCTGCCTGCCGCCGCCTCCTTCAAGCACGTCTCCCCGGCGGGCGCGGCCCTCGGCCTGCCCCTGAGCGAGGTGGAGCGGAAGATGTACCACATCGCCCCGGACATGGAGCTTTCGCCGCTGGCCTGCGCCTATGCCCGCGCCCGCGGCGCAGATCGGATGTCCTCCTTCGGCGACTGGATCGCCCTCTCCGACGTCTGCGATGTGCCCACGGCAAAGCTCATCCAGCACGAGGTGTCCGACGGCATCATCGCCCCGGGCTATGAGCCGGAGGCCCTGACCATCCTCGCCGGCAAGAAGAAGGGAAACTACAACGTGGTCGCCATCGACCCTGCCTATAAGCCCGCCTCCGTGGAGCACAAGCAGGTCTACGGCATCACCTTCGAGCAGGGCCGCAACGAGCTGGTCATCAACGCCGACACCATGCTGAACAACTGGGTCACGGAGAACAAGACCGTGACCGAGGAGCAGAAGCGCGACCTCATCATCGCCCTCATCGCCCTGAAATATACCCAGTCCAACAGCGTCTGCTACACCGCAGGCGGCCAGACCATCGGCGTGGGCGCAGGCCAGCAGAGCCGCATCCACTGTACCCGTCTGGCGGGCCAGAAGGCCGACAACTGGCAGCTGCGCCATATGCCGAAGGTGCTGGACCTGCCCTTCCGCGACGATGTGGCAAAGCCCAACCGTGACAACGCCATCGATGTCTACATCGGCGACACCCCGGAGGACGTCATCGGCGACGATGTCTGGGCCGAGACCTTCACTCGTCAGCCTGAGCCGCTGACCGTTGAGGAAAAGAAGGAGTATTTGAGCCATGTCACCGGCGTCTGCCTCGGCTCGGATGCGTTCTTCCCCTTCGGCGACAACATCGAGCGGGCACGCCGTTCCGGCGTCACCGCCATCGTCCAGCCCGGCGGCTCCATCCGTGACCAGCAGGTCATCGACACCTGCAATAAGTACGGCATTGCGATGGCCTTCTGCGGCATCCGGCTGTTCCATCACTAAGGGGGCATAAAAATGGCAAAGAAAATTCTGGTCGTTGGCGGCGGCGGACGTGAGCACGCCATCATCAAGGCACTGAAAAAAAGCCCCGACTGCGGTGAGGTCTGGTGTGCGCCCGGCAACGGCGGCATCGGCTATGACGCCCACTGCGTCAACATCAAGGCCACCGATGTGGAGACGATGGTGGGCTTTGCAGAGACGGAAAAGTTCGACTATGTCGTAGTAGCGCAGGACGACCCGCTGGCACTGGGCATGGTGGACGCTCTGGCAAAGGTCGGCATCCCGGCGTTCGGCCCGGACAAGGCTGCGGCCCGCATCGAGGCCTCCAAGGTCTTCTCCAAAGACCTGATGAAGAAGTATGGCATCCCCACCGCGAAGTATGAGACCTTCGACGACCCCGCCAAGGTCATGGAGTACATCAAGGCCGAGGGCAAGTATCCTGTGGTCATCAAGGCCGACGGCCTTGCGCTGGGCAAGGGCGTGCTCATCTGCGAGAACGAAGAGCAGGCTGCCGAGGGCGTCAAGGAGATCATGCTGGATAAAAAGTTCGGCGCTTCCGGCAACCATGTGGTCGTGGAGGAGTTCCTCACCGGTCCCGAGGTCAGTGTCCTCAGCTTCACCGACGGCAAGGTGGTCAAGCCGATGGTGTCCTCCATGGACCACAAGCGTGCCAACGACCACGACACCGGCCTGAACACCGGCGGCATGGGCACCGTCGCCCCCAACCCCTACTACACCCCGGCCATCGCCGCCGAGTGCATGGAAAAGATCTTCCTGCCCACCATCAAGGCCATGAACGCTGAGGGCTGCCCCTTCAAGGGCTGTCTCTACTTCGGCCTCATGCTCACCCCGGACGGCCCGAAGGTCATCGAGTACAACTGCCGCTTCGGCGACCCCGAGACGCAGGTGGTGCTGCCCCTGCTGGAGAGCGACCTGCTGAAGATCATGACCGCCTGCACCGAGGGCACGCTGGCCGACACCGAGGTGAAGTTCTCCGACGGCGCGGCTGCCTGCGTCATCCTCGCCTCCGGCGGCTACCCTGTGGCCTACGAGAAGGGCAAGCCCATCACCGGCCTTGTGGACGGTCAGCTGCCCGATGAGCCGGACGTCACGGTCTACCACTCCGGCACGGCCATCGCCGAGGACGGTCAGCTCGTCACCAACGGCGGCCGCGTGCTGGGTGTGACGGCCACTGCGCCCGGTCTGCCCCGGGCCATCGCCATCGCCTACGAGGCCGTAGAGCACATCCACTTCGACAAGCTGCACAAGCGCACCGACATCGGGATGCGGGCGCTGAAGGCGCTGGCGGAAGAATAACCTCTCAGTCTGCTTCGCAGACAGCTCCCCTATCGAGGGGAGCCTCTGGCGAAGAGGAAAACTTCTCCGATATGCCAAGGCCTCCCCTCGGTAGGGGGAGGCGGCGCGGCGGAGAGGTTCCGCCCGGACGGAAAAATCGATACAGGAGGGAAATACCCAATGGTATATCGTATCTATGTTGAAAAGAAACCCGGCTTCGACGGCGAGGCCCAGAGCCTGCGCAACGAGCTGGTCTCGCTGCTGGGCATCAAGGAGCTGAGCGGCCTGCGGCTGCTCAACCGCTACGACGTGGAGGGCATCGACGAGGCATTGTTCGAGCAGTGCGTGCCCACTGTGTTCAGCGAGCCGCCGGTGGACAATACCTATGCGGAGCTGCCCGCTGCGGACGGCTGCGTGTCTTTTGCCGTGGAGTACCTGCCCGGCCAGTTCGACCAGCGCGCCGACTCTGCCGCCGAGTGCATCCAGCTCATCAGTCAGGGCGAGCGCCCGCTGGTGCGCTCTGCCCGCGTCTACCTGCTGGAGGGCACCCTGACCGACGAGCAGCTGGCCGAGATCAAGAAATACGTCATCAACCCCGTGGAGGCCCGCGAGGCTTCGCTGGACACCAAGGCTACCCTGAAGATGGAGTATCCCGTTCCCACCGAGGTGGCCGTTCTGGACGGCTTCAACGAGCTGGACGAGGAGGGCCTGAAGAAGTTCATCGATGAGAAGGGCCTTGCGATGGACCTCGGCGACATCAAGTTCTGTCAGGAGTATTTCCGCTCGGAGAAGCGGGACCCGACCATTACTGAGATCAAGATGATCGACACTTACTGGTCCGATCACTGCCGCCATACCACCTTCGGCACCATTCTGGACGACGTCCAGATCGACGATGCCGTGGTGCAGAAGGCATTTGACCGCTACATGGCTATGCGCGCCGACCTTGGCCGTGAGAACAAGCCCCGCTGCATGATGGACCTTGCCACCATCGGTGCCAAGGAGCTGAAAAAGCAGGGTGTCCTGAAGAACCTCGATGAGTCTGAGGAGATCAACGCCTGCACCGTCAAGATCAAGTGTGATGTCAACGGCAAGGACGAGGACTGGCTCTTCCTCTTCAAGAATGAGACCCACAACCATCCCACCGAGATCGAGCCGTTCGGCGGCGCGGCCACCTGCATCGGCGGTGCCATCCGTGATCCCCTGTCCGGCCGCAGCTATGTCTATCAGGCCATGCGCGTCACCGGCGCAGGCGACCCCCTCAAGCCCGTCAGCGAGACCCTGCCCGGCAAGCTGCCTCAGCGCAAGCTGGTGACGACCGCTGCCGCCGGTTATTCCTCCTACGGCAACCAGATCGGCCTCGCCACCGGTCAGGTGGATGAGATCTATCACCCCGGCTATGTGGCAAAGCGTATGGAGATCGGTGCTGTCGTGGGCGCGACCCCCGCTTCCCACGTCCGCCGCGAGTGCCCCGCCCCCGGCGACGTCATCGTCCTGCTGGGCGGCCGCACCGGCCGTGACGGCATCGGCGGCGCTACCGGCTCCTCCAAGGCCCACAAGCTGGACAGCCTCGAGCACTGCGGTGCCGAGGTGCAGAAGGGCAACGCCCCCATCGAGCGCAAGCTGCAGCGCCTGTTCCGCCGCGAGGATGCCTGCAAGATGATCAAGCGCTGCAACGACTTCGGCGCAGGCGGCGTCTCCGTCGCCATCGGCGAGCTGGCCGACGGCCTGTATATCGACCTGAACAAGGTCACGAAGAAGTACGACGGCCTCGATGGCACCGAGCTGGCCATCAGCGAGAGTCAGGAGCGGATGGCCGTGGCGCTGGCTCCCGAGGATGTGGACAAGTTCATCGCCATTGCCACCGAGGAGAACCTTGAGGCCACCCCCGTGGCGAAGGTCACGGAAGAAAAGCGTCTGAACATGGTGTGGAACGGCAAGTCCATCGTCAACATCAGCCGCGAGTTCCTGAACTCCAACGGTGCCGAGAAGCACCAGAACGTCCACATCGAGAAGGGCACCGTCTGGCAGCCTCAGTGGGCCGGTGTGACCTTCGAGCAGAAGATGAAGAACATGGTGGGCGACCTGAACGTCTGCAGCAAGAAGGGCCTTTCGGAGCGGTTCGACTCCACCATCGGCGCAGCCACCGTGCTGATGCCCTTCGGCGGCGCACGCCAGCTGACCCCCCAGAACGCCATGGTGGCCAAGCTGCCGGTGGACGGCGAGACCAACACCTGCTCCGGCATGGCATGGGGCTACAACCCCTATCTGATGAGCGCTGACCAGTATGTAGGCGCACAGATGGCCGTGATCGAGAGCGTGACCAAACTGGTGGCCAGCGGCTTCCGCTATGAGGACGCCTACCTGACGTTCCAGGAGTATTTCGAGCGTCTGGGCAATGTGCCGGAGCGCTGGGGCAAGCCGCTGGCCGCTCTGCTGGGCGCTCTGGATGCCCAGATGGGCCTCGGCATCGCCTCCATCGGCGGCAAGGATAGTATGTCCGGCTCCTTCGAGCAGCTGGATGTGCCTCCTACGCTGGTGTCCTTCGCCACGGCCATCGGCAAGGCCAGCCGCGTCGTCTCCACCGAGTTCAAGAAGCCGGAGAGCACGGTCGTCCTCCTCCGGCCCATCCTCGATCCGGCGACCGGATGCCCCAACTTCTTCTCCCTGAAAGCCAACTATAAGATCGTCGAGCAGATGATGGAGGAGGGCATCGTGGCCTCCGCCTGCTCTGTGGGCTACGGCGGTCTGGCCGAGGCCCTCTTCAAGATGGGTCTGGGCAACCGCATCGGCTTCAAGATGATGACCAAGATGTCCACCCACGATATGTTCAAGCCCATGTACGGCTCCATCGTGCTGGAGATGGTCTCCGACGCCCCGGCCGGTGAGCTGCTGGGCGAGACCACGGCGGACTACGTCTTCGAGTGCTGCGGCGACAAGCTGGATATGGCACAGCTGCAGGAGATCTGGGAGTCCAAGCTCGAGCCGGTCTACCCCTACCGCAAGTCCGGCCCCGTCGTCGAGAAGATCAGCGGCAGCCTGACCGCTCCCGCTGCGCCCAAGATCGGCGTGGCAAAGCCGAAGGTCATCATCCCGGTCTTCCCGGGCACCAACTGCGAGTACGACACCGCCCGCGCCTTTGCCCGCGCCGGTGCTGACCCCGAGGTGCTGGTCATCCGCAACCTGACCCCCGCTGACGTCACTGCCAGCTGCGAGGCACTGGTGAAGGCCATCAACGAGAGCCAGATCGTCATGCTGCCCGGCGGCTTCTCCGGTGGCGACGAGCCGGACGGCAGCGCCAAGTTCATCGCCTCCTTCTTCCGCAGCCCGGCCGTCACCGAGGCGGTCCGCGACCTGCTGCAGCACCGTGACGGCCTGATGCTGGGCATCTGCAACGGCTTCCAGGCCCTCATCAAGCTGGGTCTGGCCGCTTACGGCGACATCCGCCCCATCACGTCCTGCGACCCGACCCTGACCTTCAACACCATCGGCCGCCACCAGAGTATGCTGGTGCGCACCCGCATTGCTTCCACCGGCAGTCCGTGGCTGTCCAAGTGCAGCGTGGGCGACCAGCACACCGTGGCCATCAGCCACGGCGAGGGACGCTTTGTGGCACCCCAGAGCGTGCTGGATACCCTCATCGCCAACGGCCAGATCGCAACTCAGTACGTCGATCAGGACGACAACCCCAGCATGGACCTGCGGTATAACCCCAACGGCTCCGTCCTCGCCATCGAGGGCATCACCAGCCCGGACGGCCGCGTCTTTGGTAAGATGGGCCACTCGGAGCGCAGCGGCGAGTACCTCTACAAGAATGTCACCGGCGATAAGTATCAGCCGATCTTCGAGGGCGGCGTGGACTATTTCAAGATTTGATGGTAGAATAAGAAAAACCTCTCCGTCACGGCTTTGCCGTGCCACCTCCCCTATCGAGGGGAGGCTTTGGCAGGGCGGAAAACTTTACCTCTTCGCCAGAGGCTCCCCTCGGTAGGGGAGCTGTCGAGCGATAGCGAGACTGAGAGGTTGAGCCTTTTGCAAAACTTACCCAAGGAGGACAGCTTAATGTCTCAGCATGACCGTTATATCAGCCCCTTTTCCACCCGATATGCCTCCGATGAGATGCAGTACATCTTCTCGGACGACAACAAGTTCCGCACCTGGCGCCGTCTGTGGGTGGCGCTGGCCCGGGCCGAGATGAAGCAGGGCCTGACCAATATCACCCCCGAGATGGTGGCCGAGCTGGAAGCTCATGTGGACGACATCAACTATGAGGTCGCCATCGAGAGGGAGAAGCTGGTGCGCCACGACGTTATGAGCCATGTCTACGCCTACGGCCAGCAGTGCCCCAAGGCAGCAGGCATCATCCATCTGGGCGCCACCAGCTGCTACGTCGGCGACAACACCGACATCATCGTGATGCGTCAGGGCCTTGAGCTGGTGCGCAAGAAGCTCATCGGCGTGCTGGCAAAGCTGGCCAAGTTTGCCGAGGAGTACAAGGATATGCCCTGCATGGCCTACACCCACTGCCAGCCCGCCCAGCCCACCACCGTGGGCAAGCGTGCCACCCTGTGGGCCAACGAGCTGGTGATGGACCTCAACGAGATCGACCACCGCCTTGCGACCCTGCAGCTGCGCGGTGTCAAGGGAACCACCGGCACGCAGGCCTCTTTCATGGAGCTGTTCAAGGGCGACGCCGATAAGATCCGCGCTGTGGATGCCTCTATCGCCGAGGAGATGGGCTTCGACCGCGAGGCCGTTATCCCGGTGTCCGGCCAGACCTACAGCCGCAAGGTGGATGCTTTCATCCTGAATGCTCTGGCCGGCATCGGCCAGAGCTGCATGAAGTTTGCCACCGACCTGCGCCTGCTGGCCAACTTCAAGGAGATGGAAGAGCCTTTTGAGAAGAACCAGATCGGTTCCTCTGCCATGCCCTACAAGCGCAACCCCATGCGCTGCGAGCGCATCTGCGCACTGAGCCGCTACTTGATGGTGGATGTGCTCAATCCCAGCTTCACCACTGGCACCCAGTGGTTCGAGCGGACGCTGGATGACAGCGCCAACAAGCGGGTGGCAATGGCCGAAGGCTTCCTCGCCACCGACGCCATCCTGAACATCATGCTCAACGTCACCGACGGCATCGTGGTCTACCCGAAGGTCATCCGCAGCCGCCTGATGGCGGAGCTGCCCTTCATGGCCAGCGAGAACATCATGATGCAGGCCGTGGAGAAGGGCGGCAACCGTCAGGAGCTGCACGAGCGCCTGCGCCAGCACGCCATCGCCGCCGGCAAGCAGGTCAAGGAAGAGGGCCTGCCCAACGATATGGTAGATCGTGTCGCCGCTGACCCCGCCTTTGGCCTGACCAAGGAGGAGATAACAGCGGGCCTTGTGCCCGAAAACTTCGTGGGCCGCGCTCCCCAGCAGGTGGAGGAGTTCATTGCCCACATCCTCAAGCCCATTTTCGACACGAATCCGGATGCTGTGGAGCAGCATGCGAATCTGAGTGTCTAAGGCTTCAAAACATTAGCTCACAAAGGGAGAACGCTGCTGCGCGTTCTCTCTTTTGTTTTGAGACAAAGCTTTTTGGGGCACTGCAAAAGGCTCTCCCAAAGGAAGAGCCTTGAACCGTTCTACCTAAAATGCTACAATATATCCGCACAAAACATTGAGAATCAGGAGAACACCATGCGACTCGACAAATATCTGGCCGAGACGGCCCAATGCACCCGGAGCGAGGCCAAGGCGCTGCTGGCAAAAGGGCGCGTCACCGTGAACGGTGCGGTCTGCAAGAAAGGGGACACCCAGCTGAAGGCCGCCGACGCCGTGGCAGTGGACGGCAGGGCGCTCGATTACCAGCAGTTCGTCTACCTCATGCTCAATAAGCCCGAGGGCGTCGTCAGCGCCTCCACCGACAAGAGGGACACCACCGTCGTCGATCTGGTGGGGGACGCCTACCCCCGGCGGGAGCTGTTCCCGGCGGGGCGGCTGGACAAGACCAGCACCGGCTTCGTCCTGCTGACGGACGACGGCGGCTTTGCCCACGACATCCTCGCGCCCAAGCGCCATGTCTCCAAGACCTACACCGTTACCATCGACACCCCGCTGACGGAGGAGATGCGCGCAGGCTTTGCCGCCGGCGTCACGCTGGCCGACGGCACGGCCCTCTCTCCGGCAGAGGTGTCCGCCCTTACGCCCGACGGCCTGACCGTCCGCGTCCTGCTGCGGCAGGGCGTCTACCACCAGATCAAGCGGATGTTCGGCATCTACGGCGCGGGCGTCAACGCCCTCCACCGGGACGCCATCGGCGGCCTTACGCTGGACGAGAGCCTTGCGCCGGGCCAGTGGAGGGAGCTGACCGCCGACGAAGTGGCGAAAATTACCACGGGGTGAGGCGGCGCTTTTCACCCCTTCTTCAAAAAAGTATCACAATTTGCCGGTAAAATAGCTCTCAGAACCACGCAGAAAGGCCTTTTTTGGCCCTGAAAATGCCCCGAAAGATAATTTCAACAAGAAAGAAGAATTTTTTTTGGTGAAATATGTTGCAAAAGTAAATTCTTTTGTGTAAAATATAAAATGTAATGCGGCGAAATTGTTGAAAATCACAATCCCGCCCACCTGCGGTTTGCACAAGAGAGGAAAAGGGGTATCCATTTATGGCCAATAGAGTATTTCAGAGCGTGATCTACCAGATGAAGGACGCGATCGACCGTGTGGTCGGCGTGGTGGATGAGACCGGCGCTGTCATCTCCTGCTCGGAGCTGAATCTGATCGGCGAGGTGCGCGAGGGCTTTATGGCAGAGCGTCTGACGGCCGGAGACCGCTTCGTGCGGGATGGCTACACCTATCAGCAGTTCTCCAGCGCAAAGCATAACGATTATGCCGTCTTCGTGGAAGGCGCTGACGAAACTGCGGGCCAGTTCGCCGCGCTGCTGTCCATCAGCCTCCAGAGCATCAAGCAGTATCACGATGAGAAGTTCGACAAGTCCAACTTTATCAAGAATGTGGTGCTGGACAATATCCTGCCCGGCGACATCTACGCCAAGGCCCGTGAGCTGCACTTCGCCACCGACGTCTCCCGGGTGGTGTTCATTGTCCGCGTCACCAGCGGCGGCGACATCTCCGCTTACGACGTGGTGAGCAGCCTGTTCCCCGATAAGCAGAAGGATTTCGTCTTCAACATCAGCGAGACGGACACCGTTCTGGTCAAGGAGATCCGCAAGGGCATCGACCGCTCCGATATGGAAAAGCTGGCGGCCAGCATCGTGGATACCCTGTCCGGAGAGCATTACATCAAGGCTGTCGTGGGCATCGGCACCCCCATCGCCAACGTGAAGGATCTGGCCACTTCCTTTAAGGAAGCACAGATCGCCATGGAGGTCAGCAAGGTGTTCGATACCGAGAAGCAGATCATCCGCTACGACAATCTGGGCATTGCACGCCTCATTTATCAGCTGCCCACCACGGTCTGCGAGATGTTCCTGCGCGAAGTGTTCAAGCAGGGCAGCATCGAGAGTCTGGATCAGGAGACCCTCTTTACCATCCAGCGCTTCTTCGAGAACAACCTGAATGTCTCCGAGACCAGCCGCGGCCTGTTCGTCCACCGCAATACGCTGGTGTACCGTCTGGAAAAGATCAAAAAGCTGACCGGTCTGGATCTGCGTGAGTTCGACGACGCTATCGTGTTCAAGGTAGCGCTCATGGTCAAGAAGTACCTGTCCAACAATCCGGCCAAATATTGATATTTCGTCTCAGCCGCCCCGGCTGCGGACGCCGAAACCGGCCGCTCGACCCCGATGCTGGCCGGTTTCTTTTGTTATAGCCTGTATGGACAACCTCTCCGTCACGGCTGACGCCGCAACCCGGCCTTGTCGAGCGAAGCGAGACTGAGAGGTTTAAGCTTGGAACTTCTGTACCAAATAACTTTTCAGGAGCAAGATTACTCATGATAGATTTTGAACATGTCACCAAGATATACAAGAGGAGCGACAAGCCCGCGCTGGAGGACATCGACTTCCATGTGGCGGACGGCGAGTTCGTCTTTCTGGTGGGACACTCCGGTGCAGGCAAGTCCACCCTGCTCAAGCTCATCCTCCGGGAGGAGCTGCCCACAGAGGGCCGCGTGCTCGTGGACGGTAAGGATGTCGCCCGGCTGCGCCGGGGCAAAGTGCCCTATCTCCGCCGCCAGATGGGCATCATCTTTCAGGACTTCCGCCTCATCCCGACCATGACGGTCTACGAGAACATCGCCTTTGCGATGCACGTCACCAACATCGGCAAGAAGGACATCAAGGAGCGGGTCAACTATATGCTGGAGCTGGTGCATCTGGAGGATAAGGCAAAGGTCTACCCCGAGTTCCTCTCCGGCGGCGAGCAGCAGCGGGTGGCCGTGGCCCGCGCTCTGGCCCACAGCCCTCGTCTGGTCATCGCGGACGAGCCTACCGGCAACATCGACCCCGAGATGAGCCTTGAGATGATGGAGCTGCTGGAGCGGGTGAGCGAGATGGGCATCACAGTGCTGGTCGTCACCCACGAGCATGAGCTGGTGCGCCGCTTCAACCGCCGCACCGTCACCCTGAAGAACGGCCGCATCATCTCCGACGTCCCGGCCAGCTTCGGCGAGGAGGTGCACGCATGAAGATCTCGACGTTTGGTTTCCTGACCCGGCGCGGCGTGCGCAACCTCGGCAAGCACTGGGCCATGACCATTGCCTGCATCGCCTCGCTCAGCGTCTGCATGACCCTGAACACCTTCGCCAGCCTCGTTGAGGTGAACGTGGACAGCATGGTCAACTATCTGGGCACCCAGAACGAGATGGTGGTCTATGTGGATCCTGAGGCCGACAACACCCTCATCGAGTCGGTCGGCGCGGCCATCGGCAGCACCGCAGGGGTGAGCCGGGTGCAGTATATGTCCAAAGAGGACGTCCTGAACCAGTACAAGGGCTATATGTCTGAGTACGCCGACCTACTGGACGAGTTCGAGAACGACAACCCCTTTAAAGCAAATTACCGCGTCTCCCTGTCGGATCTGAGCCAGATGGAGACTATGAGCAGGAAATTCGAGGCCATTGAGGGCGTCTACAGCGTCACAGCCCCTATCGAGATGACCAAGACCTTCGTGGACGTCCAGAAGGCCGTCACCAAGGCCGGGCGGATCGTCGTGCTGGTGCTGATGGCCGTGAGCATCATCACGGTGGGCACCACCATCCGGCTGAGCGTCTTTGCCCGCCGCCGCGAAATTGAGATCATGAAGTACGTCGGCGCCACCAACGCCCTCGTCACCCTGCCCTTCGTCATCGAGGGTCTGGTGATGGGCCTCATCTCCGGCATCATCACAGCGGCGGCCAGCATCGGCGGCTACGCCTATATCGTGGAGATCTCGCCCACACTGGGCAGTCTGTGGCAGATGCTCATGGGCATGGCTCTGGTGCCGCTGGAAAACGTCTGGCCCACCATCCTGACCTACAGCCTCGTGGCGGGCGCTCTGGTGGGCGGTCTGGGCAGTATGTTCTCCATCCGCAAGCACCTTAATGTGTAAGGAGGGCCTACTGTGTATCACGATAAGCATTCCGCAGGCTTCGTCCTGCGCCACTCGCCCCGCCACGCAAAGCCCTCCGGCCACTCGGTCATGATGCGTGCTGCCTGCGCCTTTGTGGCGGCGGCCTGCCTTGTGCTGAGCATGACGGTCTATCCGGCCAGCGCGGCCACCAGCATGAGTTCGCTGCAGAATAAGCTGGATAAACTCTCCCAGTCCATCCAACAGCATAAGACAGAGCTGAACAACGCCAAGAAGAAGGAAGCCGCCGCAAAGGCCCTCGAGTCTGAGCTGAAGGAAAAGGTCTCGGTGATCCAGAGCCAGATCAGCGTGCTTCAGGGCCAGATCGCCGAGGTGCAGAACAGCATCGGCGTCAAGGAGCAGCAGATCAGCGCCAAGCAGGCCGAGATCGCCCAGAAAGAGCAGGACATCGCCGACCAGTGGGAAGGCTTCAAGAGCCATATGGCCGCGATGCAGGAGCTGCGGGACGGCGGCAGCGTGGCCATGCTCAGCTCGGTGAACGACCTGTACGAGCTGCTGACCTTCAACGAGGTCATGCAGGACATCTCGGTGAAGGATACCGAGATCCTTGACACCATGAAGGCTGCCCGAGAGAGCCTTGTGAATGACCGCACCCAGCTTGTGGCGGAGCGCACCCAGCTGCAGAACAAAAAGGCCGAGCTGAGTGCCCAGAACAAGCAGATGCAGAGCAAGCAGAACGAGCTGAACTCCAGCGTCAAGGAGGCCCGCCTGAGCGCCGCCGAGGCTCAGCAGGCCCAGAAGAACGCGCAGGCGGCCATCGAGTCGGATGAGATGAACTACGAGGCCGTCAAGAAGGAGATCCAGAAGCTCATCGCAGCCGCAGCGGCCAGCAAGCCGCAGCTGAGCTTCAGCGGCTTCATCTGCCCCCTCAAGAGCTATACCCGCATCTCCAGTGAATACGGCTGGCGCAAGAACCCCGTCTCGGGTGTCAACAAGCTCCACGCGGGCACCGACTTCGCCGCCCCCGCCGGCACCCCCATCTACGCAGCCGCCAGCGGCTATGTGCAGGTGGCCGGATGGTCCAGCGGCGGCTACGGCAACTACGTCATCATCTACCACGGCAAAATGTCGGATGGCAACGCCTACTCCACCCTCTACGGCCATATGCGCTCGGTGGCAACGTCGGCGGGCAAGTATGTCAAGCAGGGCGAACTCATCGGCTATGTCGGCTCTACCGGCAACTCGACGGGCAACCATCTCCACCTTGAGGTGTGGAAGGGCGGCTCCAAGGCCAATGCAGTCAATCCCCGTGGTTATATTCCTATGAAATAATACTGTGTCGAGGGGTCAAAGGAGGCCATAAGGCGAAATGAACGAGCAAAAACGCAAGCGTATCCTTCGGGCGGGCTGTCTGCTGCTGGCGGGAGTATTCCTGCTGTCGGTGCTGGGCAGCGTCGTCCTGATGCTTTTGGTCTGAACCGGGGAGGAAAACTGAATGAACCGTAAAATTTCCGTAGGGATGACTGTGACCATCGTCATTCTGGCGATGACGGTCACATTTTCCATCACGATGCTGTTGGCGATGCGGCTGTTTGACCGCACCGTCACCAGCGTGAAGGAAAAGGAGAGTATGTACAACAAGGTGGCCGAAGTAGACCGCTATGTGCGTGCCAACGACTACTACGACATCGACGAGACGATGCTGTACGACCGTCTGACCGCAGGCTATCTGCTGGGCACCGGCGACAAGTACGCCCGCTACTACACCGCCTCGGCCTACACCGACCTGCTCAATGCCCAGAGCGGCAAGCTGATCGGCATCGGTGTGGAGCTGGCCATCGACCAGTCCGGCTACGCCAAGGTCACCAAGGTGTACGACGAGTCCCCCGCAAAGGAGGCCGACCTGCAAAAAGGCGATTACATCATCACCATCGACGGCACGGACGTCAAGAGTCTGGGCAGCGCAGAGGCCGTCCAGAACAAGCTCCGGGGCGAGAGCGGCATCACCGTCAATGTGGTCTGGCTGGACAGCGAGAACGCCCAGCACACCGCTGACCTGACCCACTACGGTTTCACGGCCAACAGCGTCGATTCCGCCATGGTGCAGGACAATGTGGGCTATATCAAGATCTGGCAGTTCGACAACTCCACCCCCAGTGAACTGGACTTTGCCCTGCGCAGCCTGACCGCCAGCGGTGCACAGAGCTTCGTGTTCGACCTGCGCGACAACAGCGGCGGCATCCTTGACGATGCCATCAGCTGTATCGACCTCGTCGCACCGGAAGGCGTGCTGGCCTATGCCGAGGATAAGACCGGAAACCGCACCCTGCTGGGCAGCAGCACCGACGACACCGTCATCAGCCAGCCCTCCGTCTGCCTCGTGAACGAGAACACCGCCAGCGCGGCAGAGCTGTTTGCGTCCAGCCTGCGCTCCCTGTGCGGCGCACGCCTCGTGGGCAGCAGCACCATGGGCAAGGGCACCATCCAAAGCAGCCCTCAGCGCCTCTCGGACGGCAGTGCTGTGGTGGTCACGGTAGCTAAGCTCATCTGCGGCGACGGCTCTTGCTTCGACGGCACCGGCCTGACCGTGGACGTGGAGCGTCCGCTGACCCCGGACGAGCAGGTAAGCTATTACGACTACACTCTCGACACCGACCCCCAGATCCAGCGTGCCGTCAGTTGCGCACAGCAGCTCACCGGCACCACCACCGTAGGCGGCGTGAACGATGCCGACCTCGCAGCAGACTCCGCCGCCGCCTCTTCCGAGGCAGCAGGGGAGGGCGAGGCTTCCTCGGAGGCGGCTGCTTCCAGTGTGGAAAGCGCGTCTTGAGATAAGAGAAAGGAAAAAACACTATGCCGGAGCTGACCGACCTCTCCGTGATCCGTACCCTGTGCGAAAAATACGATTTTGCGCTTTCCAAGGGTTTTGGACAGAACTTCATCATCAATCCCGGCCTGCCTCCGAAGATCGTGGATGCCAGCGGCGTCGATAAGAACTGGGGCGTGCTGGAGATCGGCCCCGGCATCGGCGTGCTGACCAAAGAGCTGGCCAGCCGCGCCGCCAAGGTGGTGTCCATCGAGGTGGACGAGCGTCTGCCGCCTCTGCTGGCCGAAACGATGGCCGGTGTGGATAATTTTAAACTGGTATTACAGGATGTTTTGAAAGTGGATCTCCGTGCCCTCATTGAGGAGGAGTTTCCCGGGATGCCGGTGGCCGTCTGCGCCAATCTGCCCTACTACATCACCAGCCCCATCGTCATGAAGCTGCTGGGCGACCGCCTGCCCATCCAGAACCTGACGGTCATGGTGCAGAAGGAGGCCGCCGACCGTCTGGCCGCTGCGCCCGGCACCCGCGCCTCCAGCGCCATCAGCTGTGCCGTGAGCTACTACGCCACCTCCAAGCTGATGTTTACTGCCGCGCCGGGCAGTTTCTACCCGGCCCCAAAAGTCACCAGCGCCGTCGTGCGGATGGACATCCGCCCCGCTCCTGCCGTGCAGGTAGAGGATGAGGACGGTTACTTCGCCCTCATCCGCGCGGCCTTTGGCCAGCGCCGCAAGACCGCCGCCAACGCCATCGCCAGCGGTCTCGGCCTGCCGAAGGAGAAGGTCATCGCCGCCATCGAGGCGGCGGGCTTTGATGCCCGCATCCGCCCTGAGGCCCTGACCCTCGAGAACTTCGCCGCCATCCAGCGGGCAATGGCCGCACAGTAACACTCACAAAACCACTCAGGCGCCCCGCCGTTCTGTCAGGAACGGCGAGGCGCTTTCGCATTCTGAGGCAGAAGCCGCAGAAGATATTGACAACCGGGGAAGTTTCTGGTATTCTACTAAAGTACCCTGCGCGATGCGAGAGGGTACGCTTTGCTGGTGTGGCGCAATGGCAGCGCAACTGATTTGTAATCAGTGGGTTGCAGGTTCAACTCCTGTCACCAGCTCCAAAAAAGCCCTGCGATATACCGCCGAAAGGCGGCGTGTATCGCGGGGCTTTTGCTTTTTGCGGCGTGGCGGTATCCGACCATTCGGAAAAATCATGCTGCCGGAGGGCTTGCGGGCCTTGCACTTCCTGCACCATGCCGGTATAATAAATTCATCAAAAATTCATCAAAAGAGGACGTTCAAACGAGAGGGGAATATCTGTGCCCGAGTTTTCCACTATGCTGAGCCTGCAGGCACAGATGATGCTGCTGTTGGCCATTGGCATCTTTCTGACGAAGAAGCACATCATCACCGAGCAGGGCCGCGCCTGCCTGACCGACCTGTTGCTCTTTCTCATCCTGCCGGCAAACACCATCCAGTCGTTCCGCATCGAGTTCAATGCGGAGATCTTCCGCAGCACGCGGGACATCCTCATCCTGTCCATCGTGCTGCAGGTGTTTTATGGCGTGATCTGCGCGGTCTGCTATGGCCGCTACGCCTTCGCGCGGAAGGCTGTGATGCAGTACGGCACGGTCTGCTCCAACGCGGGCTTTCTGGGAAGTCCGCTGACCGAGGGCCTGTTCGGCGGAGTGGGGCTGCTGCTGACATCCGTTTACCTCATCCCGCAGCGCATCGTGATGTGGTCGATGGGCGTGTCCTACTTTATGCAGGACGATGCAGCCGCCAGCCCCGGAGGAAGGACGCGCCACCGCGCCGTCCTCCGCAAGACCCTGACTCACCCCTGTATTCTGGCGGTGTTCGTGGGCATGGCCCTCATGCTGACCCAGTGCCAGCTGCCCGCCTTTCTCGGCAAAGCTCTCCAGTGCACCAGCAACTGCAACATGACCATGTCGATGCTCCTCATCGGGGCTATCATCGGCAGCTGCGACCTCCACCCGCTGCTGGACCGGGACGTCATCCTCTACTGTGTCATCCGGCTGTTCCTGATGCCGCTGGTGGTGCTGGTGGGCTGCCGCGCAGCCCATGTGGGAGAGCTGGCCACCGGGGTCGCTGTTGTTCTGGCGGGGATGCCGATGGGCGGCACCACCACCATCCTTGCCGAGAAGTACGGTGCCGATTCTGCGTTCGCCAGCAAGTGTACGGCCCTCTCTACGGTGCTGTCGCTCATCACGACGCCGCTGTGGTGTCTGGTGGTGTAGCCGCTCCGCCGCAGGCCACATACCCTGCCGTTTCGATGCATCGGCGGCCCTCGTCGGTGCTCAGCCAGTCGTAGACCTTCCGCTGGGGGCTGTCGGGGGCGGCATTCCCATGGATGACCGCATAAAACTCGTTGCACAGGGGGTAGCTCTCGCTGGCGATGGTGTCATTGCCGGGGGTCACACCATCCACGGCCAGCAGGCGGAGGCCGGGCTTCGAATACATCTGGTCGATGTAGTAATAGACGGAGAAACCGATGGCGTTGGCAGAGTTGTTGTACTCGGCGATGCGGTCCACCAGCCCGCCCATGTCGGCGGGAGCCAGCTCGGTGGGGGCGGTCATCAACTGGCCATCGCCCTTGTCGATGAGCAGCTTTTTGAAAAGGGTCTGACTGCCCGAGTCCACCCCCCGCTGGAAGGCCACGATGGGGGCGTCTGCGCCGCCGACCTCCTTCCAGTTGGTGATGCGGCCTGCATAGATGTCCCGCAGCTGCTGCTGGGTCAGGCTTTGGACGGGGTTGGACTCGTTGACGATGAAGACCAGCGCGTCCCGGCCGATGGCTTTCTGCTCCAGCTTTGCGTCGGCCTCGGCCAGCTCTTCCTTGACGTACTCGGGGGCCTCGTAGACGATGAGCAGCTGTGCGCCGTAGTCGTCGCTGTCGCTGCGGGACCAGAGGCCGAAGTTCTCCCACGCATAGGCTGTGGTGCTGACGGTGATGCCGGTCTGGGCTTCGAGCAGGTCCATGCCGGTGACGTCAGCCTTGAGCTGGGCCATCAGAGGGATGCAGGCCGTGGAGCCGTCGAGGCGGGGGAACTCCTCCACGGTCAGGAAAGGTTCAGGGGTGGTGTCCGGGTCGGGGACGGACGCCGCCGGAGAGTTGACGGGGGAGTCTGCTGCGCCGGGGGTGCAGGCGGTGAGCACTGCTGCCCCGAGACCGAGGCCCAGCACCTGCAGGAAGTTGCGGCGGGAAATCTTCTCTTTCATATCCAAAAACCTCCGTTGTCAATACAGATAGCCTCCGCCGAAGTCGTCGCCGGGGGAGGAAAAGATGCTTTCGCGGTAGAGCCACTGGCCGGTGGAGTCCATCAGGCCGTAGTCGAAGCCCTGCCGCGCGATAAAGCAGTCGTCGGGCAGGCCATCGGTGCTGTAGCAGCTGCCGAGGCGGCGGAGGAGCACATTGCCCTCCATGTCCAGCACGTCGGAGAGGTTCGACGAGTCGCTGTTGTCCCGGTGGGCCGTGAGCAGAGGGCCATTGGCGGTGTTGGTGAGGTAGGAGACGTAGGTGTACTGCTCCGTCTCGTCAGCAGACGACCAGAGCAGCCCTTCGCCGCCGTAGGTCTGGATGGCGAGGGTATTGTAGTCCTCGTCGTCATATTGCAGCAGGGCATAGCCGCCGGGCAGGGCCGTCACACTGACATGACGAGCCTCTTCAATGGGTGCCACTTCCACATCGGTCAGGAGTGCGCCGGTGGTGCCGTCGTAGACCTTCAGGACGTTGTCCGCCGTCAGGACGGCGACATTGCCGGAGTGATAGTCCCTGTCGCACCGCTGGACAGCGATCTTTTCGCCGCTGGCGAGGTCGATGAGGGTGTAGGGGTTATCCGGGTCATCGCTGCCGAGGAGGGTGACACAGCCGGGCGTGTGGTCCATCACGCACCAGTCGAAGCGGCCCAGTTCCACGGCCTCGTCGCTGTTCAGGTCGTAGAGGATGGAGTGGCTGTCCTGACGGCTCTGGAGGCAGGCGATGCCGACGCCGCAGGCAGAGGCGGAGCTGTCGTCCTCGCCGGTGAGCAGCTGGCCGGTGAGGATGTTGTAAAGCCCTTCCCGGGCGATGCCCCAGTCTGCGCCGCGAAACCAGCTCAAGGTCAGCCAGTCGGCGAAGCTGCCGCGATACGACGCAAGGCTCTGGGCCGTGCAGCCGTCCTCCCGCAGCAGCACATTGCCCTCCCGGTCGGTGACGAGGACGTATTGATGCAGGGGCTGGTCGGGGTCGTCGTAGGCGTAGGTGAGGCCCTCGGGCAGGTCGTAGCAGTTGAAGATGAGGCGCTGGCCGCCCTCATCCACCACGAGACAGTCAAGAGCCGTTTCCGGCACGGGCAGCTCAGCCCCGGTGGCGAGGTCGTACACCCGGATGCCGCCGGTGGCACCGCTCTCGAAAGCCCAGACGTCGGCGTCGTCCCGCAGGATGAGCAGCCCGCCCGAGAGGGTGGCGTTCACGGCATGGGGAAAGGCCATGACGGCTCTGCCGTCGGCGTCGTAGAGGGTGGAGGTGCGCTCCTCGGTGCCGGGGGTGGAGTGGGAGACAAGATAGTAGTCCGCCTCGCCGGTGAGGGTGTTCCGCACCAGCTGGACACTGTCGGAGCGGCTGCCCTGATAGAGCACTTTCCCGCCCCGGAGGATGGTGCCGCCGCCGTTGCCGGCGTAGGAATAAATGAAATGGAGCGCATCGTCGGTGAGCCACGATTCGCTGTAATACTGCGGTGCCTGCGATGCCGCCGTCCCCTCGGGCCGGGGCGACGCCGCAGGCAGCAGCGAACAGCTCGTCAGCAGCCCGCCTGCCAGCACAAGGCAGGCGGCGCGGCAGCGGAGTCGAAGCAGAGCGGTCTTCATAGAAACACCTCGCAGTTTCCCAGAATTTGACTTTCCTGTTTATAGTATATACGAAAGACCCGGCCATTTCATTGCAGAAAGTTGGCCGGGTCTGGTTACAGTTTGGTGACAATGGGGCGCAGCGGAAGCTTTCTCCTCAGACACGGTTCGGGCCATTCCATCGCCCGCCCTATTGCCTTCGGCAACAGGGTCCCACCCCAGCGGACGGTCTTCGGAGAAACTTCCGCCGCTGGCGGGCAGTTATTCTTCGTCCCCTTTTTCTCCCAGCTCTTTCAGAAAGGGCAGGAGGAAGGGCATTGAGATGCAGAAGGTGAGGGCGTCGGCGATGGGCTGGCACAGCTCGATGCCGGGCAGGCCCCAGATGCGGGGCAGGGTAAGGATGAGGGGGATGAAGCAGATGCCCTGACGGCAGCAGGCGAGGAAGGTGGCCCGGCCCGATTTGCCGATGGACTGGAACATCATGTTGGTGACGATGATGACAGGCTGCAAGAACATGGCGATGCACTGATACCGCAGAGCGGGCAGGGCCACGGCGGTGACAGCAGGGTCATCGCGGAAGAGGCGGATGAGAGGCTCGGCATTGAACCAGCAGAGGATGTTCAGCACCGTGACGAAGCAGAAGGCCGTCGAGAGGGTGAAGATGGCCGCCTGCCGCACCCGGGCGAAGCGGCGTGCGCCGTAGTTGAACGCCGCCACAGGCTGCAGGCCCTGCCCAACGCCGATGGCCACCGACAGCAGGAACTGGAAGATGCGGGATACGATGCTCATGCCTGCCACGGCGGCGTCGCCGTGGCTGCGGGCTGCGACGTTCAGCAGCATACTGCCGATACTGTTCAGGCCCTGACGGCCAAAGCTGGGTGCACCGTTGAAGAAGATGAGGCCGAAGTCCCGGGCGCTGCGGGTGACTTTCGTGATGCGGAACTGGCTCACCGTCCTGCCCCGCAGGAACATAGACAGCAGGATACAGAAGCCGATGCTCTGGCTCAGAGCAGTGGCGACACCCGCGCCGCCGGTGCCCATGCCGAAGCCGAAGATAAAGATGGGGTCCAGCAGGATGTTGAGCACGCCGCCGGTGACAAGGCCGATCATGGCGAAGCTGGCCTTGCCCTCGTAGCGCAGGATGTTGTTCATCACAAGGCTGGACATCATGAGGGGCGCAGCGATGAGGATGGGCCGCGCATAGGCGCAGGCGTGGGGCAGGATGGTGTCGGTGCTGCCCAGCAGCATCATGAAGCCGGGCAGGGTGGAAAGGCCGACCCCCGCCAGCACGATGCCGAAGACCAGCGCCGTGAAAAAGCTGGTGGAGGCGAACTTGGTGGCGGCGTGGGTGTCCTGATTGCCGAGGCTGCGGCTGATGATTCCGCCTGCGCCATGGCCCAGCATGAAGCCAAGGGCCTGAATGATGGCCATGAGGCTGGACACGACGCCAACCGCGCCCGACGCGCTGGTGGACAGCTGGCCCACAAAGAAGGTGTCGGCCAGATTGTAGATGCTGGTGATGAGCATACTCAGGATGGTGGGCGCGGCGAGGCCGAGGATGAGCTTCGGCACAGGGGTCTTGGTCATCTTCTCGAACTGGAGCGCACTGCGCGCGGTCTCATCGGCTTGGGACGGGGAATGCATGGGCTGGATACCTCGCTTTCATAATTAAAATAAGTATAACGCAGATCCTGCAAAATGTCGAGGTCTGGGAGTTTGGGGCTGACGGCTCCAAAAAGTTAGGGCATTGAGCGCAAAAGCAGGAAAAAATGGAATGTCTTTTAGCACATTTGACAAAGAAAGGTCGAATTGCTTGTGGGAAATCACGTCAAGTGGTATAATTTGGTACATGAGAGAAAAACGCTGCGAGAAAAAACAGCGCTGAGAAGAGATTTGAGGGAACAGTCCCTCAGAACACGGAGGGAAAATTTATGAAATCTGTGGCACAGACCGTTATCGAAGCAGACCGCTTCTACACCATCGCCGCCAAGACCGGCAGCGTCATTCAGGCTGTGGAGAACGCCAAGGATGGCGGCAGCATCCGTCTGGGCAAGTACGGGCACGCGCCCGAGCAGGAGTGGGCCTTCGTCCGGGAGGGCGATGGTGTCTACCGCATCCGCAACCGCGCCTCCGGCAAGCTCATCGACCTGATGATGACCGGCACCGCCAACGGCACATGGCTGCACCTGTGGGAGGACGTGGGCGGCACGTCCCAGATGTGGAAGGTGGAGCCGACCCCGGCGGGCACCGTCCGTCTGCGCTCCATGTGGGCCGCAGGCAAGTGCATCGACACCGTGGGCATGGGCACCGCTGATGGCGCTGTCCTCCAGATCTGGCAGGAGACGGCTGGTGAGGACCAGCTGTGGACCATCTCGGAGGTAAAGGACCGTGCAAAGCACGCTCCCAAGGCCGAGGACAAGCCCGCTGAGGCCAAGGCTGAGGCTGAGGCCGCTGTCCCCGCCGCCGCAAAGACCGAGGAAAAGGCTGCGCCCGCAGCGAAGAAGCCTGCCGCCAAGAAGGCAGCCCCCAAGGCTGAGCCGAAGACCGAAAAGAAGCCTGCGGCCAAGAAGTCCGCTGCCAAGGCCGCTGAAAAGGCTGTCGAGAAGGTTGCCGAGGTCAAGGCAGAGACTGCCCCCGCCAAGGCTGAGGAGAAGCCCGCCGAGGCCGCTCCGGCTGCAAAGGCCGCTGCCCCTGCCGCCAAGGCTCCCGCCGCAAAGCCTGCCCGCAAGACCGCCGCACGGAAGAAGTGCACTAAGGCCAGCAAGTAAGTAAGAGTTACATATTAGAAACAAAAGCCTCCGATTTTCGCAGAAAATCGGAGGCTTTTGTTATCTGTTTCAGTGCCCCATCTTCTCCTTCTTGGCCTTCAGCGCGGCGGCGATGAAGCCCTTGAACAGGGGGTGTGCGCGGTTGGGGCGGCTCTTGAACTCGGGGTGGAACTGTGCGCCGAGGTGGAAATCGCGGCCCGGCAGCTCAACGGTCTCCACGAGGCGGCCGTCGGGGCTGGTGCCCGAGATGACAAGACCGGCATCCTGCATCTCCTGACGGTATTCGTTGTTGAACTCGTAGCGGTGGCGGTGGCGCTCCCAGATCTCGCTCTGGCCGTAGCACTCGGCCATCTTGGTGCCGGGCAGGACGGCGCAGGGGTACTTGCCCAGACGCATGGTGCCGCCCTTGGGGATGTTGCCCTGCTGGTCGGCCATCAGGTCGATGACGTTGTGATGGCCCTCCGGGGTGAACTCGCTGGAATTGGCGTCGGCGTAGCCCAGAACGTGGCGGGCGAACTCCATCACCATGATCTGCATACCGAGGCAGATGCCGAAGTAGGGGACATGGTTCTCACGGGCGTACTGTGCGGCCTGGATCATGCCCTCGATGCCGCGGTCGCCGAAGCCGCCGGGCACGATGATGCCGTCCACGTCCGCAAAAGCCTCCCGGCAGGCGGCCTGATCGGGCAGGTCCTCGCTCTCGACCCACTTGATCTCCACCTGACTGTCGTTCTCAAAGCCGGCGTGATAGAGGCTCTCCATGACCGACAGATAGGCATCGTGCAGCTTGACGTACTTGCCCACGAGGGCGATGGTGCAGGTCTTGGTGCGGGTGGCGATCCGGGACAGCATCTCCTTCCACTCGGTGAGGTCGGCGGGGGGGACGTCGAGGTGGAGCTGCCTGACCACCACATCGTCCAAGCCGCCGGTGTGGAGCATCAGCGGGCACTGGTAGAGGCTGGGCATGGTCAGGTTCTCGATGACGCACTCGGGCTTGACGTTGCAGAAGGTGCTGATCTTCCGGCGGATGTCACTGCCCACGTTGCCGTCGGCGCGGAGGATGATGATGTCGGGGCTGACGCCCATGCCCTGCAGCTCCTTGACGGAGTGCTGTGCGGGCTTGGACTTGTACTCGTCCGAACCGGAGATGTAGGGCACGAGGACGACATGGATGAAGCAGCAGTTCTCCTTGCCCTGCTCGAGGCCCACCTGACGGATGGCCTCAAGGAAGGGCTGGCTCTCGATGTCGCCGGTGGTGCCGCCGATCTCAGTGATGACCACGTCAGCCTCGGTGGAGGAGGCCAGATTGTAGATGTAGCTCTTGATCTCGTTGGTGATGTGGGGGATGATCTGGACGGTCTGGCCGAGGTAAGCGCCCTGACGCTCCTTGTTCAGCACGTTCCAGTACACCTTGCCGGTGGTCAGGTTCGAGTACTTGTTCAGGTTCTCGTCGATGAAGCGTTCGTAATGGCCGAGGTCGAGGTCGGTCTCAGTGCCGTCGTCGGTGACGAAGACCTCGCCGTGCTGCAGGGGACTCATGGTGCCCGGGTCCACGTTCACATAGGGGTCCAGCTTCTGGCTGGCTACCTTGAGGCCGCGGCACTTCAGCAGTCGGCCCAGAGAGGCGGCGGTGATGCCTTTGCCCAGACCGGAGACGACGCCGCCGGTCACGAAAATAAATTTTGCCATAGTATTCTCCTCTATTTACAGATTGTAGATGGTCTTGAAACATATACTTTCCCGCTGTGGGGGCGCAGTGCTTCAAATATATCACTGCGCGGGGTCGTAGGAGTCCAGGATCTCCTGCGCGACTTCGGTGCGGTCGCGCCGGGTGTCCATTGCCTTTTTTTCGATGCAGCGATGCGCCTCGGCCTCGGTCATGTGACCCAGCTCGATGAGGCAGCACTTGGCGCGGCTGACCAGCCGCACCTGCGCCAGCTTTTCCTGCAGCCGCTGGTTCTCCTGACGCAGGAGCAGCAGGCGGTGGTTGCTGGCGGCGGCCATATGGATGGCCTGTAGGAAAAATGTGTTGGAGAAGGGCTTTGTCACCAGCAGCACCCCCTGCTCGCTCAGAGGGGTCAGAAGCTGCTCGGCGACAGCGGCTTTGGCCAGAAACACCACGCCCGCGTCGGTCTTTTCCACGGCGTCGGCGCACAGCTCATGGCCGAACTCATCCGGCAGAGGCGCGTTGACCACGATCAGTTCGAAGTCGGATTCCAGCATCCGCCGCCTCGCCTCCGCCGCGCTGGGCACGATGAGGGGCCGCGCATAGCCCAGCTCAGTCAGGCGTGCGGAGATATATTCGTTCGAGCTTGCGCCTGCGCTTACGATCAGGGCACGTCCCATACGGCTCACTCCTTTCTCATGTCATGCTGTCTCAGATGGCATTGAAGTAGTGGACGCGCTCGTATTCGATCGGGTCGGCGGCGCTCTTCAGCGCCTCGCACCGGCGCAGGGCCTCGGCGTAGTAGCGCCGACTCAGCTCGTCGGGCAGGAACTTGTGCAGGAACTCGCTGCCCTTGGCCACCTCCACGGCCTCTTCCAGCGAGGCGGGCAGGGTCTCGAGGCCGAGGCCGACGGCCTCGGCCGGGATAAAGAGGTTGCGGTTGACAGGGGCAGACAGCTGCATCCGGTTCTCGATGCCATCGAGGCCTGCCGCCAGCACGAGGCCGATGGCGAGGTAGGGGTTGCAGGCCGGGTCGGGGCTGCGCAGCTCCATCCGGCAGTTGTTGCCCCTCACCTGCGGGATGCGGATGAGCTGGCTGCGGTTCTGGCGGCTCCAGCTCACATAGCGGGGGGCTTCGTCACAGCCGAAGCGGAGGTAGCTGTTGGGCAGGGGGTTGGTGAAGGCCGTCAGCTCCCGGCTGTGGCGGAGGATGCCCGCCATGAAGCTGCCGGGGATGCTGTCGGGGGCGATGTCGCCCTCAAAGAGGTTCCTGCCATCCATGGACAGCGAGAAGTTGATGTGGAGTCCGCTGCCGGCCTGATCGGGCAGGGGCTTGGGCAGGAAGCTGGAGTGGAAGCCGTTGCTGGCGGCCACGGCCCGGACGATCTGCTTGAACAGGAAGATATTGTCGGCAGTCCGCAGGGGGCCTGCGTAGTGGAAATCGATCTCGTTCTGGCCGTGGCCGTTCTCGTGGTGGCTGTGCTGGGGCGCAAGGCCCATCTGCTCCATGGTCAGGCAGATGTCCCGGCGCAGGTTCTCGCCTGCATCCAGCGGGGCCACATCGAAATAGCCGCCTGCGTCGATGGGGATGCGGGAGGGACGGCCATGGTCGTCGTTCTCGAAGAGATAGAACTCGCACTCGGTGCCTACATTGCAGCTCAGGCCCAGATTTCGGAACCGGCGGTTGATGTCCCGCAGGAAGCCGCGGCAGTTGCCGCCGAAGGGGGCGTTGTCCGGCTTTTCCACGTCGCAGAAGAACTGCATCACCCGCCCCTCGGCGGTGCGCCAGGGCAGGATGGTCGTGGTGGACAGGTCGGGCCGGAGGACAAGGTCGCTCTCCTCCACATGCATGAAGCCCGCAATGGAGCTGCCGTCGAAGCAGACGCCCTCTTCCAGCGCCTTGGGCAGGTCGCTGGCCAGCACGGCGATGTTCTTCTGAACGCCAAAGATGTCACAGAACGCGAAGCGGACAAATTTTACGTTATTGTCCTCGACGAAATCGAGGATGTCCTGCTGTGTCGTATAGCTCATAGTGTGTCCTCTTAAAAAACGCCCAAAGGCCTGCCCCCATACAGGAGCAGGTCTTCAGGCTGGTGTAAGAAATAGGAAAAGGAGAATGGCTTAGAGAAGCGCCTCAGCCCAAGGTGCTTTATTCTGCGCTGATGCGAGAAGCTCAAACGTAGTAAAGCATCTTGCTGTAGCTGGGCAGAGGCCAGTAGTCCTCGCCGCAGATGGTCTCGGCGTCGTCAGCGGCGGCGCGGAGAGCGTCCATCTTGAGCAGCACATCGTCGTGGAAGGCGACGGCCTTTGCGCTCTCGTCGGAGAGGGCCTTGGCGGCATCGACGGCTGCCTGCAGCTCGTCGATGGCGTCGCTCATGGCGTCGGCATCGGCGGACAGGTGGCTCAGCGTCTTCGTCTCGCTGCGGACGCTCAGGCTCTCGCTGACGGCCAGCTTGGAGGCAGCGGTGTTGGCGACCTCGCTCATGTAGGCGTTGATGGCGGGCAGCAGCTGCTTGCGGGCCATCTCCAGCATGGTCAGGGCCTCGATGTTGATGATCTTGGAGTAGTGCTCCAGCTCGACCTCGTACCGGCTCTCCATCTCCACCTTGGTCAGGACGCCGAAGTCCTCCATCAGCTGGATGTTCTTCGGGTCGATGAGGGCGGGCAGAGCGGCGGGGGTGTTCTTCTTGTTGGGCAGGCCGCGCTTTGCTGCCTCGGCCTCCCACTCGGCGGTGTAGCCGTTGCCGTTGAAGATGACGCGGCGGTGGTCGCGGATGGTGCGCTTGATGAGGGCGATGGCGGCGCTGGTGAAGTCGTCGGCCTTCTCCAGCTCGTCGGCGTAGCCCTTCAGCTCCTTGGCGACAGCGGTGTTCAGGATGGTGTTGGCGTCGCTCAGGTTCTCGGCAGAGCCGGGCATACGGAACTCGAACTTATTGCCGGTGAAGGCAAAGGGAGAGGTACGGTTGCGGTCGGTGGTGTCCTTGCTGAACTTGGGCAGGACGTCCACGCCCAGATCCATCTTCATCTTGACGGGGCCGGCGTAGGGAGAATCGGAAGCGATGGCGTCGATGACGGCCTCCAGCTCTTCGCCCACGAAGATGGAGATGATGGCCGGAGGTGCCTCGTTGGCACCCAGACGGTGATCGTTGCCGGGGGTAGCGACGGAGGTGCGCAGCAGGTCGGCGTACTCATCGACTGCCTTGATGACAGCGGCGAGGAAGACGAGGAACTGCAGATTCTCCATGGGGGTGTCGCCCGGGTCCAGCAGATTCTCATGGGTGGTGGACATGGACCAGTTGTTGTGCTTGCCGCTGCCGTTGACGCCTTCGAAGGGCTTCTCATGCTGCAGGCAGACGAGGCCGTACTTGGGGGCCAGCTTCTTCATCATCTCCATCGTCAGCAGGTTGTGGTCGATGGCGACGTTGGTGGTATCGAAGATGGGGGCCAGCTCATGCTGGCAGGGGGCCACCTCGTTGTGCTTGGTCTTGGCAGGGACGCCCAGCTTCCACAGCTCCTCGTCCAGCTCTTTCATGAACGCGGAGACCTCAGGACGGATGACGCCGAAGTAGTGCTCTTCCAGCTCCTGACCCTTAGCCGAAGGTGCGCCAAAGAGGGTGCGGCCGGTGAGGATGAGGTCCTGGCGGGCCTCGTAGTCCTCCTTCTTGATGAGGAAGTACTCCTGCTCGGGGCCGACGGTGGTGGAGACGTAGTCCACATCCTTGCCGAAGAGCTTCAGCACGCGGATGGCCTGATTGGAGAGCGCGTTCATGGAGCGCAGCAGGGGAGTCTTCTTGTCCAGAGCCTCGCCGGTGTAGCTGACGAAAGCGGTGGGGATGCAGAGGACGTCGTCCTTCACGAAAGCGTAGCTGGTGGGGTCCCATGCGGTGTAGCCGCGGGCCTCACAGGTGGCACGCAGGCCGCCGGAGGGGAAGGAGGAGGCATCCGGCTCGCCGCGGACAAGCTCCTTGCCGTTGAACTCCATGATGGCGGTGCCGTCGCCCACGGGGGAGACGAAGCCATCGTGCTTCTCGCTGGTGATGCCGGTCAGAGGCTGGAACCAGTGGGTGTAGTGGGTGGCACCCAGCTCCATTGCCCAGCGCTTCATGACGCTGGCCACGACGTTTGCGACCTCGATGTCCAGAGGCGCGCCCTTGTGCAGGGTCTTCTCGAGGCTCTTATAGGTAGCGCTGGGAAGACGCTCCTTCATGACGTGCTCGTTAAAGACTTTGCTGCCGTAGATCTCCATAACATTTGCTGCCATAAATTCCTACTCCTTACTTGAACAAAATGCTTCAGCTTGCCGTGGATTTTTGCGCGGAGAGGGGAGACCTCTGCCCGCGAAATATCTGGTTAAATGAAACGACGCTGCGAGTCAGGAGGTGACTCACAGCGCCGTTGCTGTCTATGCGTTGATTATAGCCGAAGAGGCCGAAAAAGGCAATAGACAGATTTGACGATTCTGCACAAACCGACTCTCGAAATTTTGGAGTTTTGCGCGGAGGGTATGACTATTGCAAAGGCTCTCCCCTTGGGAGAGCTGGCGCGTGAGCGCCTGAGAGGGCAAGGATGCGGACGGGAAAGCACGGATGCTGCGATAACGCCGCTCTGACAAAGGGTGTTTGATTATCGCTGTGCGGAGGGTCTGTCATACCGGGCTTGCCCTCTCCGTCATTGCTCCGCAATGCCACCTCTCCCAAAGGGAGAGGCTTCAGATTACCTGAAACAGGAAAAACTTCAGATAATTCGTCTCCGGCACGCCCCAGAGGATGGGGTGGTCGGGGGCCTGCTGGCGGACTTCGATCTGGCGCAGCTGGCGGTGGGCGTCCTTGGCGGCGGAGCGGAGCATCTTGATGAACAGCTCCTCGGTGGCGAAGTGGGAGCAGCTGGCCGTGGCGAGGTAGCCGCCCCGGGGCAGGAGCTTCATGGCCCGGTAGTTGATCTCCTTGTAGCCGCGCATGGCGTTTTCCACGGTGCGGCGTGCCTTGGTGAAGGCAGGCGGGTCGAGGATGATGAAGTCGTAGGGGTGGCCCTCCTTCTCGAGGCGGGGCAGAAGCTCGAAGGTGTCCTCGCAGAGGAAGTCCATGTTGGTCAGGCCGTTGCGTGCGGCGTTCCGCTGGGCCATGGCGATGGCGTCGGCGCTGATGTCTGCCGCCGTGACCCGGGCCGCGCCGCCGCTGGCGGCGTTGAGGGCGAAGCTGCCGGTGTGGGTGAAGCAGTCCAGCACGGTGTGTCCGGCGGCGAGGCGTGCCACGGCCCGGCGGTTGTACTTCTGGTCGAGGAAGAAACCGGTCTTCTGGCCGTTCTCGAAATCGACGTGATAGTAGACGCCGTTCTCGCAGATCTCGGTCTGGGTGGAGGCGGGGTGCGTCTCACCCGGCAGTTCGAACCAGCCCTTGTTCTGCCCGAGGCCCTCCTTGGCGCGCAGAGCCTCGTCGTTCCGCTCGTAGATGCCGTCGATGGTCTGGCCGTCGGCCCGCAGCACCTCGACGAGGAGGGGGAAGAGGAGGGGCTTGAGCTTCTCCATCCCCACGCTGAGGGTCTGGGTGACGAGGATGTTGTTGAAGCGGTCCACGGTCAGGCCCGGGAACTGGTCGGCCTCACCAAAGATGACCCGGCAGGCCGAGAGGTCGTCCGGCTCAAGGACGGTCTTACGGTAGGCCCACGCATACTCCACCCGACGCCGCCAGAAGCTGGCGTCGAAGGTATCGTTGGCGTTGCGGGAGATGAGACGAACGCGGATCTTGCTCTTGAGGGAGACAAAGCCGGTGCCGAGGTAGGCACCCTTGGTGCTCACCACGTCGGCAAGAGTGCCGTTCTCCGGCTCGCTCTCGGGGAAGGCGAGGATGTCGTTTTCGTACACCCACGGGTGTCCGCCCACAAGGCTGGCCTCGGCTTTTTTATTTACTTTATAAATGGGGTAGGTGCGGTCTGATTTCATATGATTGCTCCTTGATGCTTTTTAAGGCTCTCCCTTTGGGAGAGCTGGCGCGAAGCGCCTGAGAGGGCAAGGATGCTGAAGGAAACGCACGGACGCTGTGACAGCATCGCTTTGACAAAGGAACTGCTTATCGCTGTGCGGAGACTCTGCCACAGGCGGCTTGCCCTCTCCGTCACCTTCGGTGACACCTCTCCCAAAGGGAGAGGCTTTTGCACGCGGTCGGCTGCTTCTTTATAATACCATAAAAGTGTGCTAGAATAAATACAAAAACCACCGAAAGGAAGGAAAACATCATGGAGATCGAGCGCAAATGGATGGTGACGGGCTGGCCGGAGGGGCTGGCGCTGGAGGAGGAGTTTGCTATGCGGCAGGGCTACATCAGCGTGCAGCCCACCGTCCGCATCCGGGAAGAGGCCCTCACCGGCGGAAAGACCAGCTATGTCCTCTGCTTCAAGTCGGGCGGCGGGCTGGCCCGGGAGGAGATCGAGCGGGACATCGACGAAGCACTCTTCCGCGACCTTGAGACGAAGATCATTGCGAAGCCCCTCATCCCGAAGCTCCGCCGCAGCTACCGGCTGCCCGACGGCGCGGTGCTGGAGGTGAACCATGTGGACGAGGGCCAGCCCACGGAGTTCTGGTACGCCGAGGTGGAGTACCCCACCGTGGAGGCCGCCCGCAGCTGGCAGCCGGAGGCCGTGGGCCTTGCAGACTACCTCCGGGACGAAGTCACCGACCAGCCCGGCCAGAGCATGGGTGCCTACTGGGTGCAGACCCGGGGCTGAAGGGTCGGAAAATCGGCTCCTCTGGCGGAAAAAATCTGGAAAAGCCTTGGAACTTATGGTATCATTGCTTCATCACGCAGCTTGCGGCCCGGACGGCCCGCTGGGAAAGAAGGAAACAGACACGAAACGACCTAAATTCACGCTGGCAGTCCAGTACAATTCGCCGGTCATCCTGACATTTTTCCTCCTCTCGCTGGGGGCACTGTTTCTGGGCCGGTACACTGGCGGCTGGACTACCACCCATCTGTTCAGCGTCTACCGCTCCTCGCTGAAAGACCCGCTGTTCTATTTCCGGCTCTTCGGCCATGTGCTGGGGCACGGCAGCTGGGATCACTTTATCAACAATATGCTCCTGCTGCTGGTGGTCGGCCCGCCGATGGAGGAGAAGTACGGCAGTCTGCCGCTTCTGAAGGGCATCCTGCTCACGGCCCTCATCTCGGGCGTATTGCAGTGCCTTCTGTTCCCCCGCACGGCCCTGCTGGGGGCGTCGGGCATCGTCTTCATGCTCATCATGCTGGCGTCCCTGTCCGGTTTTTCCGGCGGCATCCCGGTGACCATGCTGCTGGTGGCGGCGCTCTATCTGGGCCAGCAGATGTATGACATCATCTTTGTGCGGGACAACGTGGCCAACTTTATGCATATCGTCGGCGGCGTGTGCGGCACGGTGTTCGGCTATGTCAATGCAGGCCCGCGCAGGCGGCGCAGGCATTGAGGCACGCTTTGCTCTGGCAAAGAATGGGCCAATTTTATCATTCGCGCGGCTTTGTTGATTGCATTTTGACAGGTCGGGCTTTATTATATCATTTGTACAAATATTGCCGTGTGGATTTTAACAAAATCACCAAAAGTTGTGTATCAGACGGAGGTTGCTTATGAGACGACTGTGCAGCCCATCCCTGGGGATGAAACTGCCGACAAACCATCGTAAAGGAGGTCAGACGCTTTGAACGAACACGAAAAACCACAGATAGACTTTATGCACAAGCTTGCGCGCCAGATCGTAGAGCGCCGCAACCTTGTGTTCCTGTTCGTCGTTCTGGCGACCATTTTCACGGTATTCGCGGTGAAATGGGTCAAGGTCGAGACGGACATGACCACCTATCTGCCCAAGACCTCAGAGACACGTCTGGGTCTGGACATCATGGAGGATCAGTTCACGACCTACGGCTCTGCCGACGTCATGGTGGCCAACATCACCCCCGACGAGGCTGACGCGCTTTCCGATCAGCTCACCGAGCTGAAGGGCGTCCAGATGCTGGACTACGACGACACCACAGACCACTATAATAAGGACTCGGTATCGGCCCTCTACTCCATCACCTTCGACTACCCCGAGGAGGACGACCAGTGCCTCGAGGCCCTCGACCGGGTGAAGGAGTATCTGGCCGACTACGACATCTACGTCTCCACCTCGCTGGGCAACACCCAGCAGGAGACCATTGATGCCGAGGTGCGGGTCATCATGGTGTACGTCGCCGTCATCATTGTGGTGGTGCTGATCTTCACCTCCCAGACCTACGCCGAGGTGCCCGTCCTCATCCTCACCTTCGTGGTGGGCATGATCCTGAACATGGGCACCAACTTCCTGCTGGGCACCATCTCCTTCGTCTCCAACTCGGTGACGAACATCCTGCAGCTGGCCCTGTCGCTGGACTATGCCATCATCTTCTGCAACCACTTTAAAGAAGAGCACCAGACCATGCCGCTGAAGGAAGCTGTCATCGAGTCGCTGAGCAAGAGCATCCCGGAGATCAGCTCCAGCTCCCTGACCACCATCGGCGGTCTGGTGGCCATGCTGTTCATGCAGTTCAAGATCGGCGCGGATATGGCCACCTGCCTCATCAAGGCCATCCTCTTCTCGATGATCTCGGTGTTCGTGGTCATGCCTGGTCTGCTGATGCTCTTCGGCCCCTACATGGACAAGACCAAGCACAAGAACTTCGTGCCGGACATCCCCTTCGTGGGACGCTTTGCATGGCGTACCCGTAAGATCGTCCCCGCCATCTTCGTGGTGGTCATCCTCATCGCCTACCACTTCTCGAGCCTCTGCCCCTACGCCTACGGCTACGATGTCATCAAGGTGCCCAAGATGAACGAATCCCTCATCGCGGACCAGATGATCGAGGAGAATTTTACGAAATCCAACCTCGTGGCCCTCGTCTACCCTAAGAATGATGACTACAGCGTCGAGAAAAAGATGCTGGAGGAGCTGGAAAGCTACGACGAGATCGACCATACGCAGGGTCTGTCCAACATCGAGGCCCAGGACGGCTATATGCTGGAAGACAAACTCACCGCCCGCCAGTTCTCTGAGATGGCCGACCTCGACTACGAGGCCGCCCAGCTCGTCTACACCGCCTACGCCATCGAGAACGAGGAGTACGGCCAGATCATCGGCAACTTTGCCTCGTACCGGGTGCCCCTTGTGGATATGTTCCTCTACGTCTGCGACGAGGCCGACACCGGCATCGTCTCCCTCTCGCAGGAGGAACTGGACGACCTCCACGAGGCCCGGGAGAAGATGGAGAGCGCACTGGCTCAGTTGCAGGGCGACAAGTACAACCGCGTCCTCATCTACCTCAGCCCCTCGCTGGAGGCCGGCCAGACGACCTATGAGTTCACCGATACCATCCGCTCCATCGCCCGGAAGTATTACCCGGACGGCGAGCTGTACATGGCCGGTGACGCCACCAACGAGTACGATTTCCAGAAGTCCTTCGCCATCGACAACGTCGTCGTCAGCGTCGTGTCCATCTTCATCGTCCTGCTGGTGCTGCTGTTCACCTTCCAGTCGGTGGGCATGCCCCTGCTGCTCATCGTGGTCATTCAAGGCGCGATCTGGCTCAACTTCTCCTTCCCTTATTTCTCCCACACCAACCTCTACTTCATGGGCTACCTGATCGTCAGCTCCATCCAGATGGGTGCGAACATCGACTACGCCATCGTCATCGGTACCCGCTTCAGCGAGCTGAAGGACAAGATGGATCACGAGCAGGCCATGATCGAGACCATCAACTTTGCCTTCCCCACCATCCTGACCTCCGGCACGATCATGGCCGTGTCGGGCACCCTTATCGGCCAGATGACCTCCGACGCCTGCATCGTGGGCATCGGCCAGTGCCTTGGCCGAGGCACCATCATCTCCATCTTCCTCGTCCTCTTCGTCCTGCCCCAGATCCTGCTGGTTGGCTCTAAAATCGTCGATAAGACGAGCTTCGCCGTGCCCAAGCTGGTGGCACGCAGCAGCGGCAATGGCCGGATGCGGGTCAACGGCATCGTGCAGGGCGAGATCCACGGCTCTGTGGCCGGTACGATGAACGCCATCGTGGACGGTGACGTCCAGCTGACCGTTATCTCGGGCAATGTGGCGCAGGAACTGGATGACAACAGACCGCAGGAGGTGCAGAATGAAGAAGAATAAGCTGCTGCGCCGCCTGACGGCTGCGCTTCTGGCCGCTGTGCTGACGCTGAGCATCGCTCTGCCGGTGTTCGCGTCTGATGACAGCGATACCATTTACATCAACAGCGTCTCGGACCTGCTTTCGCTGGCCAAGAGCTGTGCCTACGATCAGTGGTCGGTGGGCAAGACCGTCGTCCTGCAGCAGGACCTCTCCCTTGAGGGGATGTTCTGGGCGCCCATCCCGTCCTTCAGCGGACAGTTCAAGGGCAACGGCCACACCATCTCCGACCTGACGGTGTCGGGCGAGTACTCCCCGGCGGGCCTCTTCGGCATCGTGGAGGAAAAAGGCTCCATCGAGTCCCTGAGCGTGCGGGGCGTCGTGTCCGTCTCGGACACCAAGGACACCACCACCGGCGGCATCGTGGGCATCAACCACGGCACCCTCATCAGCTGCCAGTTCACCGGCGTCGTCACCGGCGACAGCGAAGTGGGCGGTATCGTGGGCCGCAACGAGGCCGAGGGAACGATCGACCACTGTACCGCCCGGGCCATCGTCACCGGCAAGTCCGCCACCGGCGGCATCACCGGCTACAACCTCGGCGCGATTACCGGCTGTACGAACGTCGGCAGCATCAACACCGAGTATCAGGAGGCCTCACTGGATACCGACGGCTTCACGGCAAAAATGGTGGATTACATCAACAGTCGGAAGGCCAGCATCGACTCCTCCGACAACAGCGGCAGCTCCACCACCAATGTCGCCACCGATACCGGCGGCATCGCGGGCCGCTCCTCCGGCATGATCCTCACCAGCGTCAACACCGGCACCATCGGCTACGAGCACATCGGCTACAACGTGGGCGGCATCGTGGGCCGCACCGACGGCCTTGTGTCCGGCTGCGTCAATCAGGGCCGTGTGCTGGGCCGCAAGGACGTGGGCGGCATCGCCGGTCAGGCCGAGCCTTACCGGGAGCTGGACCTGTCCAAGGACACCATCCGCCGCCTCCGCTCCGAGCTGGATGTGCTGCGGGGCCTCGTGGACGACACCACCGGCGTCATCGAGAACTCCACCACCAGCATCTCCAATTCCTTCAACGCCATGACCAGCCAGATGGATACCGCTATTGCCACGGCCCGCCAGCTGGACGATCAGGCCAGCGACTACGGCGATGAGGTGGCCGACGAGATCGACCGTGCCTCCACTTTGCTGGCCGATACCCTCACCAAGCTGGAGCCGGTCATGGACACCGGCGAGGACGCCATGGCCAAGCTCGCCGAAGCCACCGGCAGCCTCAAGTGGGCCATCCGCGAGATGGCTGCGGAGATGCTGATGGCCTCCCGCGCCCTTGCCAAGACCAGCGACAGTCTGGATAAGGTGTCAGACGCCGCCGCAGATAACCGCGACGGCCTGCATGGTATCTCCAACGGCATCAAGAAGCTGCTGGAATCCATCAACACCGGCGACGACACTGCCGCCTCGCAGGCCATCTCCGGCATCCTCTCGGCCTACGACTCCCTCTCCCCGGATACAAAGTCCGATCAGAACCTCAAGACCGGCATCGAGCTGCTGAAAGTGGCCAACTCTGTGGCCAGCGTCTTTACGCTGGGCAGCGGCCTCTCTCCGGCCATGAAGGCCGTCACCGCAGGCATGGGCCTGCTGCGGACGGCATCCCTCCTGTCCAACGACAGTGACATCGCCCGTGCGACCTCTCAGATCGCCAGCGCCATCGGAACCATCTCCACCATCACGACCCAGATGGGCGGCATCGTGGGCAGTGCGGCTAAGGCCGTCTCTGCCGCCGACCATCCCGAGCTGGCGTCGGCCCTGAACAAGACCTCTGACGCCCTGACCGGGATGGGCAGCATCACCGACGACATCATGGGCAGCATCAAGGACTGGGTCGGCGGTTTGGACGGCGCAGATGACATCAAGAGCGGCATTGAAAGGCTGAGAGATGCGTCCGATAAGCTCAGCGATGGCATGGACGACCTGAGCGATTCCATCGACCTGCTCAAGACCGACGCCGCCCTCACCAGTGCAACGCTGGTCCATACCTCTGTGGCGCTGGGCCAGCTGCAGGACGGCCTCGGCGGGCTGACCGATATGATGAGCCAGACCCGCGACATCCTCCACTGGCTCAACCAGCAGGACCCCATCAAGGTGCCTCGTCCCTCGGCGGAGCTGACCAACACCAAGGACTCCCTCTTTGATGCGGTCAGCGGCCTGACCGATAAGATGGAGGACATCAACAGCACCGTGCGGACCTCCAGCGAGCAGCTGACCGCCAAGATGCGGGCCGTGACCGCACAGGTCAGCGTCGTGTCCAACCTGATGCTGGACGCCGTGCAGGAGATCAGCGACCCGGGCAGCAAGACCATCTATGAGGATGAGTCCGAAGAACTCATCGCCGCCCAGTCCGACGGCAAGATCGAGAACAGCATCAACCGGGGCACCATCGACGCCGACATGAACGTAGGCGGCATCGCCGGCACCATGGGCGTCGAGAACCTGCTGGACCCCGAGGAGGACAACAAGGACGAGGGCACCTCGCTCCTGCGCACCTCTTACACCGTCAGCGCCGTCCTCATCGGCAACACCAACGAGGGCAGCGTCACCGCCAAGAAGGACATGGTCGGCGGCATCGTGGGTCAGGAGGAGCTGGGCCTTGTGACGGCCTGCGAGTCCTACGGCGACGTCACCGGCGTCAATCAGGTGGGCGGCATCGCTGGTGCGGCCAGCGCAAAGCTCCGCAGCAACTGGGCAAAATGCGCCCTCAGCGGCGAGAAGTACATCGGCGGCATCGTGGGTCAGGGCAGCGACAGCGACCTCACCGACGGCAGCCTTATCGCCATCAACAACCGCGCCCTCGTCTCGGTGCTGGCAGGCCAGCAGTATGTGGGCGCCATCTCCGGCGGTCAGGACGGCAGCTTCGTGGGCAACCTCTTCGTCTCCGACGACCTGCAGGGCATCGACCGCCTGAGCCGGGCCGGGCAGGCCGAGCCGGTCACTTATGAGACCCTGCTCGCGCAGGAGGGCCTGCCCACGGCCTTCCGCAAGCTGAACCTCGTCTTCAAGGCTGACGGCCACACCATCAAGAAGATCAGCTTCGACTACGGCGCGTCCTTCACGGAGGCCGACTACCCGGAGATCCCCCAGAAGGAGGGCTACTACGCCGAGTGGAGCACCCCCGTGCTGGATGCCCTCCACACCGACACCGTAGTGAATGTGGAGTACACCTCCTACATCCCGGCGCTTGGCAGCAGCGTGACCCGTGAGAACGGTCGCCCGGTCTTCTATGTGGACGGCTTCTTCGGCGGCTCCAACGCGGTGCAGGTCACCCAGCAGGACATCACAGCCGACGTCCATGGCGTCACCGAGCAGTGGCTGCTGGAGTTCACCGACGACGGCAACGAGACCCATCAGATCCGCTACCTGACCCCGGGCAAGGCCGAGGGCAAGGTCTACGTCAAACAGGCCGACGGCAGCTGGCAGCGAGTGGAGACGGGCAGCTTCGGCAGCTACACCACCTTCACCGTCACCGGCACCGAAGTGGAAGTGGCCTTTGTGCCCAGCAAACTTCCCGTCTGGGCGTTCTGCGCCGGCGGCGCGGCCCTGCTGGTGCTGCTCCTGCTGCTGGCAAAGCGCATTCGCAGCAAGCGCAGCCCCAAGGGCGGCAAGCCCGAAAAGGAGAAAGCGCCCCGCAAGGAGAAGAAGGGCGGAAAAGCAGCAGCGGACGCCTCCGCGCCCGCCGATGAACTGGATACGCCCATCTCCGAGACCGATGTCCCGTAAGAGATAAAAGCAAAGCAGGCCTCCGCCCGGAAGGGCGGAGGCCTGCTTTTTTCTGTTAGGGGATAACCTCTCCGTCAGCGCTTACACGCTGCCACCTCCCCTACCGAGGGGAGGCCTTGGCATGGCGGAAAGCTTTATCTCTTCGCCAGAGGCTCCCCTACTAGGGGAGCTGTCTGCGAAGCAGACTGAGAGGTTGGACAAAGAGGCGGCTGACCGTGAACCGTAGGCGTGACGGAGAGGTTATTCCTCCATCGCCTTCACTTCATTCAGGAAAGCCTCGATCTTATCCAGCTGATTCTCCGCCACGGCGCGGCCGGTATCGTAGACCCGGCGCAGCTGGGCGGGGTCGCGCTCCATGGCGCCGATCTCCAGCGGGATAGGCGGGCGGATGACAAAGTCTCTGCCGGTGGATTCCTGCATGGCGATGTAGGAGAGCGTCTCGTTGTACCGCTCGTGGCGGTCGGCCACCGCCGCCACGAAGGCAGGGTAGCGCAGATACCGTGCCCGGATGGCAGGAAGGAAGGGATTCTTCTTTTTTACGAAGCCTTTGGGCTGGGTCAGGATGATGATATTGCGCTTGTAGCCCAGACTCTCGAAGAAGCGGACGGGGATGGAGTCAGCTACGCCGCCGTCCAGAAGGGCATAGTGGCCGATCCGGACGGCCTTGGCGGCCAGCGGCATGGACGCCGAGGCCTCCATCCAGCGCACGTCCTCGGCATCGCCGGTGCGGCACTTGTGGTAGATGGGCTCGCCGGTGCGAAGGTCGGTGCAGACGACAAAAAAGTCCATCGGCGAGGCGTGGAAAGCCTCCTCGTCGAAGGGGTCGAGTTTTTCCGGCACGATGTGGTAGCAGAAATCCTCGCTATAGAGATTGCCGGTGCGCAGCAGGTTGCCGAAGCTGGCATACCGCTTGTCGTCGCAATACTCGGTGTTGTAGCGGATGACGCGCCCGATCTGATGAGACTTGAAGTTGCAGCCGAACACTGCACCGGCGGATACCCCGATGGTGCCGTCGGTGGTGAGGCCGTGCTCCATGAGAACATCGAGGACGCCTGCGGTGAACATCCCGCGCATGGCACCGCCCTCTAATACTAGCCCTGTTTTCATATGGTGACTCCTTTTTTCTGGCGCGGCCCCCACAGGCCGCAGCAGCCGTTTCCGGTTGCTACCAGTATACTCGATTTTGCGCAGAAAACAAGAGAAAACGGAAGAAATCTGTCCCCGGATGGACGCGCCTCGGAGCACGGGAAAGGGCAAAGTCGTACTTTTAACGCAAAGCGCTGAAAAAACCGGGGAGAAGAGGCGAAATTTGGGCAGAAAGGGCCTTGCCAACAGGGGCGGCTTCCGGTATACTGATATGAAATATCGACCGTTTTGTGACAGGAGATCAGGGAGGAAGAGACAGAACATGAAAATGCTGGAAGACCGCATCCGCAAAGACGGCATCGTCCGCGAAGGCAACGTGCTGAAGGTGGACAGCTTCATCAACCACCAGATGGACATCCCGCTGTTTCGGGAGATGGCCAAGGAGTGGAAGCGCCTGTTCGCGGGCAAACCCATCAACAAGGTGCTCACCATCGAGGCCAGCGGCATCGGCATCGCGGCTGTGGTGGCCAGCGAGTTCAACGTGCCGGTGGTGTTCGCCAAGAAGTCTATGAGCATCAACCTCGACTACGACAACTACGAGACGAAGATCCAGTCCTTCACCCACAAGAAAATTTACAACGTCATCGTCTCCAAGAAGTTCCTCACCCCGGAGGACCACGTCCTCATCATCGACGACTTCCTTGCCAACGGCTGCGCCCTGATGGGTCTGCTGGAGCTGACCGAGAAGGCCGGTGCCGCCGTGGAGGGCATCGGCATCGCCGTCGAGAAGGGCTTCCAGCAGGGCGGCGAGCTGATCCGCAGCAAGGGCATCCAGCTGGAGAGCCTCGCCATCGTCGATGCCATGGACAGCGCCACCGGCGAGATCACCTTCCGCGACCAGCCGCAGCAGAGCTAAAAAAGCATTGCACTTTCGTGAAAAACATGATATAATATAGGTGAGAAAAGGCCGCAGGGCAATTTCTCCTTCGCTGAAGAAGACGAGTGACGGTTCTGACTCGTCGGTAAAATAAAAATTGACCGAGCGATGATGATGTGTGACGGTTCTGACACATCGGTAAAATAAAAATTGACCGGGCGAAGCGTTCAGGCGGGGTCAGCTGAAAGGCTGGCCCCGTTTTTTGCGAAAGAGGCAGGATATGGAATTTGAAGTTGCGATCTATTAGCTCTCGGCAGAATTTATCCGGAACTATCCGTCCCAGCGGTATCCAGAGCTGATGTATAAGAAGGGCAGACCTTATAGCTGTCTGCTCATCGACCTGCATTTGGACTATTTCATCTGCGTGCCCTACCGCTCCTCCATCCATCATAAAAACGCCTTCTTCTTCTGCGGGACAGAGCGCTCCCGCCGCACAAGGTCAGGACTGGATTACTCCAAGATGGTGCTGGTGGAAAAGGCAGAATACCTTGACGGCGCAAATGTGGTGGTGGACCAAGATGAGTACAACGAAACGATCCGCAGCATCAGGAAGATCGCCGGAGAGGCGCTGGACTATCTGGAAGACTACATCCACCATGTAGACGGAAGCCGCCCGCTCCATCCCAGAGAGTATATGCGAAGATATCAATATTCCACTCTGCCTTATTTCCACGATGTCATGAAGATATGAGAAAAGACCGCCTCCGGGCGGTCTTTTCTTTTGCGAAAAAATCACGCCCCATCGAAGCTGTCTCCATCCTCGGGGAGGTCGGCGGAGGTCTCAGCGGTGGAGGGAGCAGGGAGGCTGGCCCGGGGGATGCCCTTATAGACCAGCGTCTGCTCAAGGACCTCGGCGCAGACCGGAGCCGAGAGGCTGCCTCCCGCCGTCGTCCAGCTGTGAGGCTCATCGAGACAGACGAGGCAGAGGAACTGGGGGTCGTCGATGGGGGCCACGGCCACGAAGCTGGCGATCCGGGCTTTCTCGTCGGCGCTGTCCAGCTTCTGGCTGGTGCCGCTCTTGCCGCCCACCCGGTAGCCCGGGATCTGGGCGTTCCGTCCGCCGCCGTAGAGTACCACCGCCTCCATCATCTCCCGCATGGTGCGGGAGGTCTCTTCCTTGAGCACCCGGCGGCGGCAGACCGGGGCGAGATGGTCGATGACCTCTCCCTCCGGGCCGAGGATGTCCGAGACGACATAGGGCTGCATCAGCCGCCCGCCGTTGACCACGGCGCAGACCGCCGCCGCCATCTCGAGGTAGGAGACCTTGCTGCTCTGGCCAAAGGCGCAGGAGGCCAGCTCCACAGGCCCCATCCGCTCGGCGGTGTAGTAGAGGCTCTTTTTCGGCTCGGCAGGCAGGTCGATGCCGGTGGGGGAGCGGAGTCCGAAGGCCTCGAAGTAGTCGCAGAAGGCCTCTTTGCCCAGCCGTGCACCGATCTGGATGAAGCTCTGGTTGCAGGAGTTTTCCAGCGCCTGCGTCACGGTCTGCGCCCCGTGGCGCTTGTGGTTGGCACAGTGGAAGCGGGTGCCTGCTACCGAGATGGAGTCGCCGCAGTAGAAGCTGGAATGTTTGCCGATGGCCCCGGTGTCCAGCGCCGCCGCGCAGGTGATGAGCTTAAAAACGCTGCCCGGCTCGTAGAGGTCGCTGACGGCCTTGTTCCGCCACTGGGTCTGCTGGGCCAGCTGGAGCGCTGCCGCCCGCTCGCTGCCGGTCAGACCCTCCACGGCCTCCCGGGCGGCTTTGTCAGCGATCACCCGGGGCTGATTGGGGTCGTAGGAGGGAGTGGTGGACATGGCCAGCACTGCCCCGGTGTTCACGTCCATGACGATGCCCACGGCCCGGGCCGCCACATGGTGCTCCTTCACCGCGTAGCCCAGCGCGTTCTCGAGGTAGTGCTGGATGTTCGTGTCGATGGTGAGGCGGAGGCCGTCCCCCTCGGTGGGCGGGATCTCTGTCTCATAGCTCTGCTCGAGGGTGTAGCCCCACGCATTCACGGCGGTCAGCACCACGCCGTTCTCGCCGGTGAGCAGGTCGTCATACTTCAGCTCGAGGCCCGAGACGCCTGCGTTGTCCACGTTGGTGAAGCCCAGCACTGACGCGAGAAATTCTCCCTGCGGATACCAGCGCTTGGAATCCTGCTGGATGCGGATGCCGGTGATGCCGTTGGCCTCGCAGAAGTCCCGGACGGCGTCGGCGGTCTGACGGTCCACCCGGTAGCGGAGAAGACAGTCGTTGGAGCGGCGGTCGCTGAACTTTTCCAGCAGCTTCTTTTCGTCCAGCGCCAGAAGGTCGGAAAGGCCCTTGGCCGCAAGGGGAAGGCGGTCTTCCGGCATCTCCCGGGGGGAGGCCCGGAGGGTCCAGCAGCTGCTGTTGGCCGCGAGAAGGAGGCCGTCGGCGCTGGTGATGCGGCCCCGGTCGGCGGGGACGACGGTGTCCCGCAGCTGCTGGCCGAGGGCGCGCTGGGCGTACCAGCCGCCGCCCACCACCTGCAAAAACAGCAGCCGCACCGCCAGCCCGAGGCAGATGAGACAAAACACCCCCGCCACAAGCCCCGCCCGGGCGCGGAAGTCCCGCTCCGGCAGGGTGCGCAGGGTGTCGGAATCGTTTGACATGACAGCACCTCCCTCTCTACAGGATATGCGGCGGTCGGTGTGACTAGCCGCCCGGGCAGCTGCGTACACTAAAGGGAAGGGGGGAGAGGATGAAAAAGCTGTTGCGCCCGATGCCCGGCATGGACCTGCCGTTTTTGATCTTGGTGCTCACGCTGGTGGGCTTCGGGCTGGTGATGCTGGCCAGCGCGTCCAGCGCCGTGGCCCTCTACCGGCGGGGGGATGCGTGGGCCTACCTGCGGCCTCAGCTGCTCTATGCGGCGCTGGGGCTGTGCGGCATGGGGCTGGCCAGCCGGGTGGACTACCACATCTTCCACAAGCTGGCATGGCCGGTGCTGGGGCTGTCGCTGGTGATGCTGACGGCGGTGCTCTTCATGCCCGAGTACAACGGCTGCAAGCGGTGGCTGGTCATCCCGGGGCTGGGCACTTTGCAGCCCAGCGAGATTGCAAAGTTCGCGGTGGTGCTGGTGTTTGCCCACATCATCGCGCTGAACCACGACCGGATGAAGGATTTCAGCGTGGGAGTGCTGCCCTTCGCGCTGGTGCTGGGGGTGGTGGCAGCGCTGATGCTGCTGGAACCCCACCTCTCAGGCACCGTCCTTATCCTCGGCATCGGGGCGGTGCTGATGTTCGTGGGGGGCACGGGGCTGCGGTGGTTCTTGCTGGCAGGGGCAGGCGGCATCGGAGCCGTTGCGGCGGCAGTGGCCGTCATGCCCGACCTCGTGCCCTACGCCGCCGACCGGCTGCGGTCGTGGCTCGACCCCTTCGCCGACCCACTGGGGGACGGCCACCAGACCATCCAGAGCCTCTATGCCATCGGCTCGGGCGGGGCCGCCGGCCTCGGACTCGGCAGCAGCCGCCAGAAGCATCTTTTTGTCCCCGAGCCGCAGAACGACTTCATCTTCTCCATCGTCTGCGAGGAGCTGGGCTTCGTGGGGGCCTGTGCAGTGGTGGGGCTGTTCGTGCTGCTGCTGTGCCGGGGCATCGTCATCGCTGCCCACGCCCCCGACCGCTTCGGGGCGCTGCTGGTGGTGGGGTTCGTGGTGCAGGTGGCGCTGCAGGCTGTTCTGAACGTGGCCGTCGTCACCAACACCATCCCCAATACCGGCATCTCCCTGCCCTTTTTCTCCTCAGGCGGCACCAGTCTCATGATGCTGCTGGGAGAGATGGGGGTGGTGCTGGGGGTATCGCGGTATGAGGCTTGACCGCGCGCAAAAGCCTCTCCCTTTGGGAGAGGTGTCTGCGCAGCAGACGGAGAGGGCAAGGGCGTTGACAAAGAATATTGACCCCGCGACAGCATCGCTCTGATAAAGGGGCCGCTTATCGCTGCACAGCGGCTCTGTCGTGCTGTCATTGCCCTCTCAGGCGCTCACGCGCCAGCTCTCCCAAAGGGAGAGCCGACCGGCTTTGCGTTTGTAAACTTTCTGCACCCTGCTTGACTTTTAGGCGGGAGAGCGTATAATAAAAGTGCAGAGACAAGAGGATGTTCATGGTCCTCACCAAAAGAAAAGACCCCCCTTCCGGAGCGGCAACTCCAAAAGGGGGGTCCTTTTTTAGTGCTTGCGGCCCTTCAGCCATCCATCAAGCCACTTGCAGATGTAGTGAGACACTACATTTGCTGCGATGGACAGAAGCAGAGACATAAATAAGTCCATGGTCGTTCACCTCCCTCCCATCTGGTAATGGGCGGACGAGGCCGCAGAACAAGTATAACATATCTTTCGACGAAAAGAAACAGAAAATGGCGCTTTGCGCCAGCTCCCCAAAAGGGAGAGTCTTTTGCCAAAACTGCAAACATATTTCTCCGCCTCCGCATACTGTGGGGTATCTTTTCGAGAACGGGGGGCCGGGGATATGACACAGGAGAGCGGGCGGATCTGGGTGATGGGCGGGAGGCCGCTGAACGGGACGGCGGCGGTGCCTGCGGCGAAAAACAGCGTGCTGCCGCTCCTTGCGGCGGCGCTGCTCTGCCGGGGGACGGTGCGGGTGCGGGCTGTCCCGGCCCTGTCGGACGTGGAGTGCTGCCTTGCGCTGCTGCGGGGAGCAGGGTGTGACGCCCGGCGGCAGGGGGCGGACGTAGTCGTCAGCGGCACGCCGGTGTGCAGCACTCTGCCGGGGGACGCTGCCGCTCGGATGCGGGCCTCCATCCTCTTCTGCGCACCGCTGCTGGCGCGGCTGGGCCGGGCCGAGACCTCCCTGCCCGGGGGCTGCCCCATCGGCCAGCGGCCCATCGACCTGCACCTCGAGGGGCTTGGCCGGATGGGGGCGAAAGAGCTGGATGCCGGGGCGGGACGGCTGGTGCTGGCCGCGCCGGGTGGGCTTCACGGGGCTGACTTCACCCTCCGTTTCCCCAGCGTGGGGGCTACCGAGACCCTGCTGCTGGCTGCTGTCTGTGCCCGGGGCACCACGGTGCTGCGGGGGGCTGCGCGGGAGCCGGAAATATCCGACCTTGCGGATTTCCTCCGCCGCTGCGGCGGACAGATCGAAGGGGCGGGGACATCTACCATCCGCATCGAGGGGCGGCGGGTGCTCTCCGGCTGCGATTTTTCGCCTCTGCCCGACCGCATCTTCGCCTCCACGCTTGCCTGCGCCGCTGCTGCAGCCGGAGGGCGGGTGGAACTGGCCGGATGCCCGCCCGGACTCTACGAGCCGGTACTGGAAATTCTGGAACAAATGGGCTGCACCGTGAAGCGGGGAGCAGACCGGGTCGAAATAGCCCGCTTCGGACGGCTGTATGGGGTGGGCAGGGTCTTCACAGGGGTGTATCCGGGCCTCGCCACCGACGCTGCGCCCCTGCTGGCTGCCGCCATGCTCTGCGCCGAGGGGGAGAGCAGCATCGAGGACGTCGTCTTCGAGGAGCGCTTCGGCTGCGCAGAGGGCTTTGAGCGGCTGGGCGGGCGGGCAAAACGGGCCGGACGGGTGCTCTCCGTCGGCCCGCTGCCAGAGAGCGGCCTGCACGGAACCACCCTTATGGCCCCCGACTTGCGGGGCGGTGCCGCACTGGTCCTTGCCGCCCTTGCGGCAGGAGGAAAGAGCTGGGTGGAGGACACCCGTCATATCGACCGGGGTTACGCGGGCCTGACGGAGACGCTGGCCGCGCTCGGGGCACGAATTGGGAGAGAAATGACCCCTGCTCCGGGCTGTGTGAAAAAAATACCAGCTAAAAACCAGAATAGACTTGCATTCGGGGCAAAAAGATGATACGATACTGTTATATAGTAGCTTCAGTATGCGTATAATCCTGCGCGCGCAGGCGCGGGTCACGATAAAATCCGATGGAGGACAATGATATGGCACTCATGCTCGACGAAGAAATGGACGAAAACGTAACGACGATAAAGGTCATCGGCGTGGGCGGCGGCGGCGGCAACGCCGTCAACCGCATGGTCAGCGACGGCCTGCAGGGCGTCGAGTTCATCGCAATGAACACCGACCAGCAGGCTCTCTCCAAGAACCATGCTGCAACGAAAGTACAGCTCGGCTCCAAGCTCACCAAGGGCCGCGGCGCAGGTGCCGACCCTGAGATCGGCCAGCGCGCTGCTGAGGAGAGCAAGGACGAGATCGCAAACGCCCTGAAGGGCTCTCAGATGGTCTTCATCACCGCCGGTATGGGCGGCGGCACCGGCACCGGCGCAGCCCCCGTGGTGGCCGAGGTGGCACACGATCTGGGCATCCTGACCGTGGGCATCGTCACCAAGCCCTTCTCCTTTGAGGGCAAGCGGAAGATGGGTCTGGCCGAACAGGGCATCGCCAACCTGCTGATGCACGTGGACAGCCTCATCGTCATCCCCAACGAGCGCCTGAAGATGATCAGTCAGGAGAAGATCACCCTGATGAACGCCTTTCAGGCAGCCGACAATGTGCTGCGTCAGGGCGTCGAGTCTATCTCCGCCCTCATCAACGTGCCGGCTTTCATCAACCTCGACTTCGCCGACGTGCGCTCCATCATGAAGGACGCCGGTTACGCCCATATGGGCGTCGGCAGCGCCAAGGGCGCAGGGAAGGCTGAGAACGCCGCCAAGGCTGCCATTTCCTCCCCGCTGCTGGAGACCAGCATCGCCGGCGCACACGGCGTCATCATCAACATCACCTCCAGCCCCGACATCGGTCTGGAGGACGTGGAGACCGCTGCAGGCCTCATCACCCAGAGCGCTCACCCCGATGCCAACATCATCTGGGGTACTGCCTTCGATGAGAACCTGTCGGACGAGATGCGGGTCACGGTCGTGGCTACCGGCTTCGACAATAAGGCCGCGGACGGCCTGCGCAGCACCCTCGGCACTTCTGCCGCCGGTGCCGCAGCACCCGGCGTCACCGCTTCCGCCCCCAGCGCAGTCTTCAGCGCCGAGGTCAACACCCCCTCTGCCGCTTCCGGCACCGCTGCCGCCAAGCCCGTGGAGGAGAGCAGCGACACCAGCTATTATGACGACCTGCTGGCGATCCTGAACAAGCGGAGATAAACACAAGGAGGCCCCGACCGTGGAGCAGCAGGAGACCAAGCTGCCGTTGGAATGGCTGAGCAGCCGCCGGACCCCGGAGCTGCATCGGCTCGAGGCGCTCTGCCGGGAGACTGCCCGGGAGGAGCGCTGCGCCCAGCGCAGACTGCAGGAGGTGGAAGAAGCCATGGCACCCGAACCGGAGCGGTCATGCCCTGCCCCTGCGCCCGAGGCGGCGGAACGGGCCAAGCTTGAGCAGCTGAGCCGTCAGCTCAACGCTGCCAACGCCGAGCTGCGCCGCTATGAGACGCGGATGTTCGCCTACGAGCGCACTATTCTGGCCCTGCGGAAGGAGAACGCCGACCTGAGCGCCCGGTGCGATGTGCTGCACGCCGAGGTGGAGAAGCTGGCTGCGGAGGCTCTCAAGCCCCTGCCGGAGCTGCCCCCTCTGCCCACCATCTCCTTCCCCGGGGACGAAAAGAAGGACGCAGAGCAGCCCCCGGAGGCCGCTGCGCCTGCCCCTGCGCCTCCGGCTGCCCCGGCCCGGCCCAAGACCCGCCTCGAACATCTCGGCGATGAGGTGCTGGCTCAGCTGGCGAGGCTGATGCCGTAGCCCTCTCAGTCACCTTCGGTGACAGCTCCCCCAAAGGGGGAGCCATTGGCAAGTCGGGCAGCCTTGTGCTGAACGCTTAGAGTTTAATATCACGTAAAATATAGTGCCCTGCTACAGAGATTCACAACAGCTTGACAAGGTGATTTTGTCTAGAAACTGCTGCCCTCTGTAGCAGGGCACTATTGTTTTTAATACAGATAAACTTCGCTCGTCCAGCGTGGGCCTTGCCGACACGCCAGTGGCTCCCCCTTTGGGGGAGCTGTCACCGAAGGTGACTGAGAGGGCTACCGAGTCTCCATCAGATACGTCGCCTCAAGGTCGGAGATATGCAGCTTGACGGCCAGAGGGTACTTCTCGAAAGCCCCCGACAGGGCAAAGCTGCCGCCCCGGACGGCGTCGTCGAAGCCGCCCATATGCCAGCGGATGGCCACGGCCTCCTCGACCTTGAGCTTCATGAACCGCTCGATGAGAAAGACGCTCTTCTCGCCGTGGCCGTAGGGGAACATATCCTCCACGCTGTAGGAGGGCACCTTCTCCCACTTTCCGGTCTCGTCGTTCTTCACGTTGCGGGTGCCTTTTTTGTAGAAGTTGGCCTTGCACAGGTCGTGGAGAAGGGCGACGATGGCGTAAGTCTCCTCCGTGTCGGTGTCCGGCTCGAAAAAGCTGCTCCGCAGCACCCGGTAGACATTGAGGCTGTGGGCGCACAGCCCCCCGTCATAGGCCCCATGAAAGCGGGTGGAGGCCGGTGCGGTGAAGAAATCCGTCTTGGTGTCCAGCCAGTCCAGCAGCTTTTCGCTGCCGGGGCGGGTGACGTACCGGTGGAAAATGTCCAGAAACTCCTCGCGCTCCGTCATCTTACAGCTCCATATCCTCGAGGATGCCCTTGAGGATGGCCAGCTCGTCGTGGCTCAGGGAGATGCCCTTGCCCATGCGGGTGCCGTCCGGGGACCAGTCGCGGATGTCATATTTGGGGTCGCCGTCGTTCCAGCTGATGAGGTTCAGCTGACGCTCCCAGCCCCGGGGACGCTCGCCGAGGACGGCGATGCGCTCCACGATCTCATATTTGATCTCTGCCATAATAGATTACCTGCCTTTGCTTTGTTTGCTACCATAATAAAAGAACTGCGCAAAGATTTCAACAGGTAATTGGAAAATATTTTCTGAATTTTAGTCCCATTTCAACCGTAAGGCGCTTCTTCGCGCCACTCTACCAGCTGTAAAACGCCGCTCTCGTCTTTGTCGGGCACCGGCTGGCGGCTCTTCGTGTGCTGCTCTGCACCGAAAAGCCCGTCTCCGTACTGTGCCATCACGCCCGGCGACCGCCCGGCCAGATACTCGGCGGCGTTCTTCTGCCGACAGGCGACAGGGGTGCCGTTCGTCATCGGGACGCCGGGCTGCTCGATCTCGGGAGGCAGCTGCACGTCGGGGCCATCCGGCTGTGACGGCGGCTGCTGGGAGCCGCAACCCGGTTTGGGCGGCTCTGTGCACGGCGGCTGTCCGAGGGCCGGACTGACCCGGCTGCCCGCCGCCTCCGGCGGACTGCTGGGGCCGGGTGCGTCCTCAAGCTGGCGGCGGATGAAGGGTGTGAGAGATTCCATAAAAAACACCTCCGTACTTAGGGTGTGCGGAGGCGTGGGAGAATATGCGCTGGGCCGCTGCCCAGACTCCTTTTTACATCACGCCGTCGGGAACAGCTTCTCCCATGTGGCCTTGCCCACCGTGCCGTCGGCGGTGAGGCCATGGCGGGCCTGATAGCGCTTGACGGCAGCAGCAGTACCTGTGCCGAACTTGCCGTCGGTGGTCAGGCGCTCGCCCTCGGCATTGAGCTTCTGCTGCACCAGACGGACGCAGCCGCCTGCGCTGCCGCTGCGCAGCACGATGCCGGGGTAGGGGACGGTCAGGCCGTGCTTGGCCGTGTAGCGGGCGTAGAGGACGTTCCATGTGTTCGCGCCCACCTTGCCGTCCTCTGCCAGACCGTACCGCAGCTGGAACTCCCGGACGGCCTTTTCGGCCTTTGCACCGAAGCGGCCGTCCACGGTGAGGGCTGCGTGCCATGTGCAGCTGTCCCGGATGCCGTTGAGCCATGTCTGCACGAGGGCCACGTCGGGGCCGGAGCTGCCGCGCTGGATGAGTGAGTAGTAAGCAGGGATCGCCATAGTGTTGTCACACTCCTTCCGCGCCTATCCTATGCGGCGTCGGGGCAGAGCGTTCCCCCGGCCAGCACTGCATCCTCCCGGGGGGCGGTGACTTCGCTCCACCACTCCACCAGCCGGAACCGCACGAGGTACTCCCCGCAGACGAGGTCGTTTTCTTCGGGCTGCGCATACCCGCCGCAGGCCGACCGGCAGAGGCCCGGGTAGAGCACACACCACCAGTTGCGGCCCGGCCGGTGAGTCCCGATGTCCAGCCGCACTGCATCGTACCGTCCGGCGGGCAGGGCCGTTCCTGCGTAGCGCCGGGTGGGGAAATACATATTGACGAGGCAGGCGTGCACCGGTGCGTGGGTGCCCCGCGCTGCCAGCACCTCCCGGGCTGTCAGCTCGAGCCGGACGAGATTTGACGCCGCCCAGACCTTGGCGTCGGCTTTGCCGTCCGCTGGGCAGCTCTCGTCGGCGAGGGCCAGCACGGCATCCCGGACGGCCAGCTTCGCGCTCTGGTCCCGCACTGCGTTGGTGTCGGCCCGGATGTGGAGCCGCAGGGTGTCGGCAGCGAGGGCGTCGGCGGCGTCCAGCTGCCCCTTCGCCCAGCCCGCCCCCAGCGACAGCAAAAAGCAGAGCAGCAGGGCGGCGCACAGCGCCCCCATCTCCCGTCGTGATAACATAAAAACCAGCCTCCTCTGGAAGTTTTATCCAGAGGATGGGCTGGCGGAGGGTGGTTTATTCACAGTTCCTTTTCGTCGAAAAGTATGCTATACTTAATATGCGGTTCACCCCGCCATCATACGGGAGAGGGGGTGAAAGCATGGAGCATTTCCCTACACTTTTCGTATCTGTCGCAGCGAATGTTGTGTCTCACTTCATTTGCAAGTGGCTTGACAGATAACGACAAGAACCGCAAAGCCTAAAAAGGAAAGCCCCCTTGGAGGTCGCAACTCCGAGGGGGCTTTTCCATTGGGATGAAAGCCAATGGAGTCCTTACACTTTCTATCTTTATTATATGCGATTTCCCGCAGAAGTCAAGCACTGCACGGAAAGTTTACAACTCCTGTATCAGAATGCCGGAGCCTTGCTCAGTTCTTCAGCGACTGCATGGGTGCGGGAAGGCGGCCGCCGCGGTTGATGAAGACGGAGGGGTCGCGCTGGTTGACGGGCATGATCGGCCCGTAGCCCAGCAGGCCGCCGAAGTCCAGCACCTCGCCCGCCTTCCGGCCGATGGCCGGGATGACGCGGACGGCGGTGGTCTTGGTGTTGACCATGCCGATGGCGGCTTCGTCGGCGATGAGGGCGCTGATGACGGCGGGGGTGGTGTCGCCGGGGATGATGACCATGTCGATGCCCACCGAGCAGACAGCCGTCATGGCCTCCAGCTTCTCGATGGTCAGACAGCCGGACTCGGCGGCGTGGATCATGCCGTCGTCCTCGCTGACGGGGATGAACGCGCCCGACAGGCCGCCGACATGGTTGGAGGCCATGACGCCGCCCTTCTTGACGGCGTCGTTCAGCAGGGCGAGGCAGGCGGTGGTGCCGCAGCAGCCGCAGGTCTCAAGGCCCATCTCCTCGAGGATGTTGGCCACGCTGTCGCCCACGGCGGGGGTGGGGGCCAGAGACAGGTCGATGATGCCGGCAGGCACGCCCAGCTCCTCGGAGGCGAGGTTGGCCACCAGCTGGCCCACGCGGGTGATCTTGAAGGCCGTCCGCTTCACCAGCTCGGCCACCTGATCGATGGGGGCATCCTTGGGCAGACGGGCCAGCGCGGCGCGGACTGCGCCCGGGCCGGAGACGCCTACATGGATCTCGCAGTCCGGCTCGCCGGGGCCGTGGAACGCGCCCGCCATGAAGGGGTTGTCCTCGGGTGCGTTGCAGAAGACGACGAGCTTTGCTGCGCCGATGCACTGACGGTCGGCGGTCAGCTCGCTGGCCTTCTTGACGGCCTCGCCCATCAGCTTCACGGCGTCCATGTTCAGGCCCGCTTTGGTCGCGCCGATGTTCACCGAGCTGCAGACGATGTCCGTCTCGGCGAGGGCGCGGGGGATGGACTCGATGAGGCGCAGGTCGCCCGCCGAGAAGCCTTTGTGGACGAGGGCAGTGTAGCCGCCCACGAAGTTGACGCCGACCTTCTTACCGGCGGCGTCGAGGGTCTTGGCAAAGTCCACCGGGTCGGCGTCCGGGCAGGCACCCAGCAGCATGGCGATGGGGGTGACGCTGATGCGCTTGTTGATGATGGGGATGCCGTACTCGGCGCTGATGTGCTCCACAGCGGGCACGAGCCGGGCGGCACGGGTGGTGATTTTATTGTAGATCTTTTCGCAGGCCTTTTTGGGGTCCGGGTCGATGCAGTCCAACAGGCTGATGCCCATGGTGACGGTGCGCACGTCCAGATTGTCCTGCGTGAACATCTCGATGGTCTCGAGGATGTCGCCGGTGTTCATCATGTTCATATTCGTATCTCCTCAGATGGTATGCATCGCGTCAAAAACTTCCTGACGGGTGAGATTGATCTGCATCCCCATCTCGGCGGCGAGAGCATTCATCTTCTGGTGCAGCTCCTCGTGGGAGACATTGCACTTGGTGATGTCCACCAGCATGATCATGGCGAACATACCCTGCAGGATGCTCTGGGTGACGTCTTCGATGTTGATGTTCAGCTCGCTGCACAGGCCCGAGACGCGGGCGACGACGCCCACGGTGTCGTGGCCGATGACGGTAATGAATGCTTTCATAGTTCTACCCCTTTGTTGTGATGTTGTAGCCCTCTCAGGCGCTTCGCGCCAGCTCTCCCATAGGGAGAGCCACTGGCGAGTCGGACAGGTTCACGCTGGACGAACGAAGCGCAATATTTCAGGAACGGTAGTGCCCTGCTGCCTGAATTGACGGCAACTAGACAAGGTGCGCTTGTTTCGAAGCCGCTGCCCTCTGTAGCAAGGCCCGCCCTTTTGCGTCATGTTACACCTAAGCGTCCAGCTCAAAGTTGTCCGGCCTGCCAATGGCTCCCCCTTTGGGGGAGCTGTCACGCCTGCGGCGTGACTGAGAGGGCAACTCCAGTATAGCAGATTTCACGAAAAATGAACACTCTTTTTGGAAAAAAGAGCAGGGAAGAAGGGCAAAAGAGTGTCTATTGCGGGCGGAATGGGGCGGGAAACTGCAAAAACCGGGTGCAAACCGCCCGCTGGTGTGTTATACTGATAGAAATATCGCCACAGGCTGAACAAAGGAGAAACGACTATGGAACAGCTTCTGAAGATCCTTGAGGACAACGCCCGGATGTCGGTGGAGGACATCGCGGCCATGCTGAACAAATCCCCCGCTGAGGTGGCGGCGATGATCGACCTTGCCCGGGCGCAGGGCATCATCAAGGGCTACAAGACCCTCGTGGACTGGGAGAAGGCCGGGGTGAACCGGGTGGAGGCCGTCATCGAGCTGAACGTCAGCCCCAAAAAGAGCCGGGGCTTCGACGAGATCGCAGCCACTATCGCCTCCTTCGACGAGGTGGAGAGCGTGCTGCTGATGAGCGGCGGCTACGACCTGCAGCTGGTCATCAAGGGCCAGACCTTTCAGGAGATCGCCCTCTTCGTGGCAAAGCGTCTGTCCCCGCTGGACGATGTGCTGTCCACAGCTACCCACTTTGTGCTCCGCACCTACAAGAAAGAGGGCCGTCTGTATCAGGACGAAGAAATCGATGAAAGAGAGTGCACGGTGCTGTGATGGATTATGATAGACTGATCGCGCCTGCCGCCGCCGCCATGCGGCCCTCCGGCATCCGCAAATTTTTCGACCTTGCCGCCGAGATGCCCGAGTGCATCAGCCTCGGCGTCGGCGAGCCGGACTTCAAGACCCCGTGGGCCGTCCGGGAGGCCGGCATCGAGAGCCTCGAGCATGGCCGCACCCGCTATACCTCCAACGCCGGTCTGAAGGAGCTGCGGGCCGAGATCGCCCGCTACCTCGACCGCCGGATGGGCCTGAAATACGACCCGGCCAAGGAGGTCCTTGTCACCGTGGGCGGCAGCGAGGCCATTGATATGTGCATCCGCACACTGGTACAGCCCGGGGATGAGGTCATCATCCCCGAGCCGTGCTTCGTCTGCTATGAGCCGATCACGACCCTCTCCGGCGGCGTGCCGGTGCACGTGGCCTGCCGTCAGGAGGACGAGTTCCGCCTCCGGGCCGACGCCCTGAAAGCCGCCATCACCCCGCGCACCAAGCTCCTCATCATGCCTTTCCCCAACAACCCCACCGGCGCAGTGATGGAGCGGGCAGACCTTGAGGCCATCGCCGAGGTGCTGCGGGGCACCGACATCATGGTGCTGTCGGATGAGATCTATGCTGAGCTGAACTACGGCCTCCAGAACCATGTCTCCATCGCCACCCTGCCCGGCATGGCTGAGCGGACGGTGGTGGTCAACGGCTTCTCCAAGACTTACGCCATGACGGGCTGGCGGCTGGGCTACGCCTGCGGCCCCGCGCCCATCATCAAAATTATGACGAAAATTCATCAGAGCGCCATCATGAGCGCCCCCACCACCAGCCAGTATGCCGCCATCACGGCCCTCAAGGACTGCGACGGCGAGATCGAGCGGATGCGCAACGAGTACAATATGCGCCGCCGCCTCGTGGTCAAGAGCTTCAATGACATGGGCCTGAGCTGCTTTGAGCCTCGGGGCGCATTCTATGCCTTCCCCTGCATCAAGTCCAGCGGCATGACCAGCGAGGAGTTCTGCACCAAGCTTCTGGAGCAGAAGCACGTCGCCATCATCCCGGGCAACGCCTTTGGTGCGTCCGGCGAGGGGTATGCACGGGTGTCCTACGCCTACAGCGTGGAGCACCTGATGGAGGCCCTCCGCCGCATCCGGGAGTTTCTGAGCGAGAACGGCAAGTGAGGAGGGGACAGACGATGCGCAGCAGTGTGACGGTGCTGGCTCCGGCCAAGCTGAATCTGGCGCTGGATGTGGTGGGTATCCTGCCCGGGGGCTACCACGCGCTGGACATGACCATGCAGGCCATCTCGCTGTATGAGCGGGTGGTCATCCGCCGCAGCCCCTACCTCGACCTGACCCTCCCGGGCAGCAAGGTCAAGGCAGGCCCCGGCAACACCGCCATCAAGGCGGCGCTGGCCTTTTTTCACTACACGGGCCTGCTGGCGGGGGCCGACATCACCATCTATAAAAACGTGCCTGTCCGGGCTGGCATGGCAGGCGGCAGCGCCGACGCTGCCGCCGTGCTGGTGGGCCTGAATGAGCTGTATGGTGCGCGGCTGTCCATGAGCGAGCTGTGCGCGCTGGGGGCGTCCATCGGCGCGGACGTGCCCTTCGCCCTCATGGGCGGCACCTGCCGGGTGCAGGGCCTCGGCGATGTGCTCAAGCCCCTGCCGCCTCTGCCGGAGTGCTGGTTCACGGTGGTCATGCCCGACTACGGCGTCTCCACCCCTGAGGCATTTGCGGCCTATGACCGGGTGGGCAGCAGCGTCCACCCCGACTGCGCCGCGCAGGAGGCCGCCATCCGGGCCGAGGACCTCGACGGAGTCTGTGCCGCCGCAGGCAATGCCCTCGAGGAGTGCAGCGGCGCGAAGGACAATGAGGCCATCAAGAACGCCCTGCGGGAAAACGGCGCGGTCGCTGCCCTCATGACCGGCAGCGGCGCAGCGGTCTTTGGCGTCTTCCGCACCGAGGGCGAGGCCCTTGCCGCTGCTGCCGCCCTCCGTCCTCGCTGGCCGGAGGTCTATACCGCCCAGCCCGTAAGGGGAGGGGCGGAGGTGCAGCCGGTGAGACGGCGCTGACCTTGCCTGCGGGCAGGACGGTCTTCGGCCAACCTCTCACTCGTCGCGCCCGCCAAGGCAGGGTTGCGGCATTGCGTAAGCGATGACGGAGAGGTTATCCCCATTATCGCAATTTTCAAAAATAGTGCCTATCAAAATGGCATCTTTGCGATATGCAGTTTGCGGATGTTGCTTGTGCATTAAAAACGCAAACTGCTATAAATGCATAACCCTCCCTTCCTTTGGGCATACTGCCCGCAGGAAGGGAGGGCCTTTTTGTGCAGAGCTTTTACAAAATCTGTCTCGTCCTGATGATCGTCGGGGGCATCAACTGGGGGCTGGTGGGCCTGTTCCAGTTCGATTTCGTCGGCTGGCTGCTGGGGGGCAGCGCGTCCATCTGGTCGCGCATCGTCTTTACGCTGGTGGGCGTGGCCGCAGTCTGCGGCATCCCGGGGCTGTTCGGTGACGACGAGACCGGGGAGTGACCCCGGCCTCCGGACAAAGCAAAAAGGCTCTCGTGCCGTCAGGAATGCGGCGCGAAAGCCTTTTTTGTATCGTACAGGGCGCTCATGCCAGCAGGAAATGATGGCACGAACAGATCTCGGTACCTCAGACTCCCATGCCGACCGAAAAGAATGGCACGAAAGCCAGTGTGTTTTATAAAAAGATATCCCACCCGATCGTCTGCGGCAATCAAACCTACCCTTACGGACAGGTGGGTGCCCTGTCGCCGGTTTCGCGCTTCCTCATCGAGCCTTCATGGTCGACCCATGACGGGGAGGTCTGCAATCCACCGGAGAACTCCAAGCTCCCGTTGATTGATTAGTAGGATCATATAAACCGCAACAAATCGAGTCGGGCAGGAAAACCTTACGCAGTTGACAAATCAGTCGATCTCGAACTGGTCGCTCAGACGCTTCTCGAACAGCTTGCTGACTTCCAGCAGCGTCTCATCGTCCTCCACCACGTCGAGATACTCGCCCTCGTCGTCCTCGCCGACACTCAGGATGACCAGCTGGGCGTCCTCGTCCAGATCGTCCTCGTTCTCGGCATATTCCACGACGGCAAGATAATGCACGCCCTTGTGGTCCAGAGCGTCGATCACTTCAAACGTGACCTCGTTGCCATCCTCGTCCTCGAGGGTCATCAGATCAGGCTGATACTCCTCTTCGGTCTCAGCGGCGGGCTTCTTCATCTCTTCTGCCATAGATCACGTTCTCCTATCGAAATACCGGGTATGCACTATTATACAAACAGATTATCTCACATATGCCCCGGCGGCCCCATCGCTCTGGTGCTGTGGGTTCCGGGTACGCCTATAGTTTAGCGTTTTTATCGTCACTCGTCAAGAGTTTTTTCAAAGAAATTATCGGACAAAGTTTGATGCTTTTTTCTCTCGCATTTCATCCCGGAATGTGCTATACTATATCGATAGCTTTTACTACAGCATACGAAGAGGGAGGCCCGGATATGAGAGCCTTGAAAAAAATAATGGCCGCACTGGCCCTGACGGCAGTGCTGGCCGGGTGCAGCGGGGGCGGCGTCCTCTCCAGCCTCAAGGGCGGCAGCACGTCAGCTCAGAGCATCAGCCGCCCTGCGGTGGAGTCGGCAGAGCTGCAGTTTGCCCACCCGGCGGCGGGGGACACCATCGCGGTGTTCGACACCTCGGCGGGCATCTTTAAGGCCGTGCTTTTCCCCGACGAAGCCCCGCAGGCGGTGCAGAACTTCACCACGCTGGCCGGGCAGGGTTTCTATAACGGTCTTACCGTCACCCGGGTGGAGAAGGATTTTGTGGTCGAGGCCGGGCAGGGCGCAGACGGCAGGGGCACCACCATCTGGAACGGCAGCCGCTACCCCGCCGAGACCACCGATAAGCTCCACCATTACTCCGGTGCTCTCTGTGCGGCGGCGGACGCCTCGGGCGAATGCGCCAGCGTTTTCTACGTCATGGAGACGCTGCCGGGCGCAGACTCAGTGACGCAGGAGCTGACCGACCAGATGACCGCCGTCGGCTGGCGGGCCGAGGTCATCAGCGCTTACCAGACGGCGGGCGGCGCACCCTATCTCGACTACACCGATACCGTCTTCGGGCAGGTGTACGAGGGGATGGACGTGGTGGACGCCATCGCCCGGACCAGCGTGGATGAGGCTCAGCGCCCCACCGAACCCATCACCATCAACAGTGTGACCATCACGAAATTTGAATAAGAAGCTGTTTTTCCGCCCTCCGGGCGGTGGGACGGCTGCAAAAAATCACCCGCCAACTGGCGGGTGATTTGCGTTTATGGGGAAATCAGACGAGATGCGGGGAAAATCGGGAAGAGATCAGAGATTCCTGCCCACCCGCAGGGAGATGGCAACATAAGTCTGGCCGCGAATGGTCCGGGCCACTACGCCTGCCTTGGTATAGTTGCCGTTCAGGGCAAAATCCAAGGCTTCGTTTTGATCGCTACCTTTGATTTGATCGATGATCTTCTGCAGCGTGGTATCGTTGTAGTCGTATTTAGCGACCAGAGTGAGGGTGGCGTTCTTATTGTCGTTGTCCCACTTGGCATCCACCTTGTTGAAGAACTGGTATCCGAGAGCATTGCCCTTCAGCTCAAGCTCATGATCCAGATCGTCCAGACGGGCGTTTGCAACAGTACGCATCCCATCGTCATTGGCCAGAGCCACGGCGCGGCCGTTGTTGATGGCCCGCATCACCTTGGCTTCGGCTTGGGCCTCCGGGCCGGAAGAGCCGCCGCCACCGCTGCAGGCGGTCAGGAGCAGAAGGGTCAGTGCACCGGCCAGAAGCAGGGCAGTCAGTTTTCTCAGTTTTGTCATGTGGGTCGCCTCCGATCGTTTTTGTTTTGGTGAGTCCAGTTGTTTTTTCTCATGAAGAAGCGTCATCTCCGGCCATCTGGGCAGGGGGTTCTTCTACCCTCATTTTATCGGAGAAGAGCCGGTGCTGTCAAGCCGGAAAACTATACAAATTCGGCGCGGGAAAATTGTGAAAACAAACCGGAAAATGACGATTTTCTGCGGGCTTCGCAACAAACTGTCCGGACTTCGCAAAGAAACTTTGCCGCAGGAGCGGCGGGAGGATTTCAGACCTCCCCCGGATGCTCCTTCCGCCATGCGAGATAGTCGTCCAGAATAACCGTCGCGCTCACCGAGTCGAGGATGTCCTTCCGCTTTGCGCCGAAGGTGCCGCTCTCGTCGAGGAGGTCGGCGGCGGCGCAGGTGGTCTGGCGCTCGTCCCACATCCGGACGGGCAGCCCGCTCCAGATCTCCACAGTCTTGGCCAGCTTCCGGCTCTTGCGGGCACGCTCGCCCTCGGTGCCGTCCATGTTCAGCGGCAGGCCGATGACGATCAGCTCCGCCCCAATGTCCTTTGCCACCTCGCAGACCTTCGAGGCCACCTTGTCCCGGGCCTTGAGGGTGATCTGGGGCGTGATGGCGGTGGTGAGAAATTCGGTGCGGTCGCAGGTGGCGAGGCCGGTGCGGCTGTCACCGTAATCTACTGCTAGTATTTTCATGCAGGGTCATCCTCCTGAGATGGTTTTTCTCCATTGTACCACAGAATAGATGTTGCTGCAATTTTGTGGTACAATGAGAGATAAGCAGAAAATCCACCCAACGGAGAGATTCATCATGTTAAAACTACTTTTAGGCGCTTCCGGCAGCGGAAAGACCACCCTGCTGTACCAGCGCATCCGCGCCCGGGCCGAGGCGGGCGGCAGGAGCATCCTGCTGGTGCCGGAACAGTTCACCTCGTCCACCGAGGGCCGCATCCACCGGGAGCTGGGAGACGCGCTGAGCGGGCTGGTGGAGAGCTTTTCCTTCACCAGCCTCGCCGAGCACATCCTGTCGGCGGAGGGCGGCTCCGCTGTCCAGACCCTCAGCGATGCGGGCCGGGCCGTGCTGGTCCGCCGCGCTCTCGAGGAATTGCAGGACAACGTCCATTATTACTATCGCCACCGCCGCTCTGCCGCCTTCTGCCAGATGGCTGCGGAGACCATCGACGAGCTGAAGAGCGCGGGCCTCTCGGGCCAGCGGCTCTATGCGCTGGCGCAGGAGTGCGGCGCGGACAGCGCAAAGCTCAGCGAGCTGGCCCTCATCTTTCAGGGCTACGAGACCCTGCTGGCCGGGACGGGCATGGACCCCTCCGACCGCCTCACGCTGGCTGCGTCCCGCCTTGAGAGTGCCCTTGCCCGGGGAGGACTGCCGGAGTTTCTGCGCGGCCGGGAGGTGTTCATCGACGAGTTCGATACCTTCAACGCCCCGAAAAAGCGGCTGATGGGTGCGCTGCTGGCCTCTCTGCCCACCGTGACGGTAGCCCTTTGCGACGACGGCGCCCCCCTCATCCCGGGGGATATGAGCCTTTTCTCGGGGGCAAAGCAGGTGGCGGCACAGCTGCGCCAGCTGGCCCGCCGGAGCGGCACCGAGGTGGCCGTGCCGGAGCTGCTGCGCCGGGACGTGCGCCACGCCGGTGCCCCCGGCCTCGCGGCAGCGGCCCGGCTGCTGGCGTCGGGCCAGTGCGACCCGCCCCCGGCCTGCCCGGAAATAAAGCTCTTCGCCGCCCCCAGCCGGGAGGAGGAAGCCCGGGCTGCGGCTGCGGCCATCCGCCGCCTCATGCGGCAGGGTGTCCGCTGCGGCAGGGTCGCCGTGGTCTGCCGCGACATTGCAAAGTACCGCGCCGCCGTCCGGTACGAGTTCCGGATGGCGGACATCCCCCTTTACTGCGACGAGCCGACCAGCCCTGAGTTCAGCGCTCCGGCCACGGCGGTGCGCTGCCTGCTGGCCATTGCCCGGGGCGCAGAGCTGACCGAACAGCTCACCACGCTGGCAAAGACGGGCCTGTGTGCCCTCACCGAAGAGGAGGTCTGCGCCCTCGAGAACTACGCCTACACATGGTCGCCGGGCGCGGCAGCGTGGCGCGCTCCCTTCGAAAAGAATCCCCGGGGCTTCGGCGACGCAGACCCCACCGCCGAGGATACCGAGAACCTCGCCCGGGCCGAGAAGGCCCGCGCCCTCCTTGTAACGGCCGCCGACGGTCTGCGTGCAAAGCTCCGCTCTGCCAGCGCCGAGCAGATGAGCCGCGCCCTTTACTTCTGCCTCAAGGAGCTGGGGGCCGAGGAGGCACAGGCCGCGCAGGTGGAGGCCATCCGGGCCGAGCGGGGCATCCCCGCCGCCGAGGAAGCCGCCCGGGAGTGGAATGTGGTCATGGGCCTGCTGGACGAGATGGCCAGCCTGTTGGGTGGTCAGAGCGTCACCATCGCCGAGTACGAGGAGCTGTTCGGCCTGCTGCTGCGCTCCTCCGACCTCGGCCACATCCCCCAGACGCTGGACGCTGTGGTGCTGGCCAGCGCGGGCAAGATGCGCCTCGATGCGCCGGACTACGTCTTTGTGCTGGGCCTCTCCGAGGGCGAGTTTCCCGCCGCGCCCGGCGAGACGGGCCTCCTGACCCACGCCGACCGGGACGCCCTCATGGCGCAGGAGATCGAGCTGCCCGACTGCTTCGAGAACCGGGTCGTCCGTGAGCAGGTCTGCTTCTACAAGGCCCTCACCGCCCCGGCCAAGGGCCTCTGGCTCAGCTGGCCCAAGGGGCAGGGCCAGACCCTCTGCGCCGCCCTCGAGCCGGTCGTGGACCTGCTGGCTCCTGCTGCTCCCGTGCTGGAGCTGCCCGACCTCGCCGCCACCCCCGCCGACGGCCTCGATGTGCTGGGCGGCGGCTGGCCCCTGACGGACACCGAACGGGCCAGCCTCACCGAGGCCCTCTGCGCTCCCGGTGCAGCCGAGCCGGAGGGGCTCGCCCTCCTGCGCCGGATGGCGGGCCGCGCCCCCCGTCAGGTCAGCGACCTTGAGGCCCTCGAGACCCTATTGGGGCGGCGTCTGCGCATTTCGCCCAGCCAGCTGGAAAAATATTACACCTGCCGGTACGGCTATTTTCTGCAATATGTTCTGGGCCTCCGCCCCCGCAGGCGGGCCGAGCTCTCCGCCGACCAGAGCGGCACCCTCATGCACTGGGTGCTCCAGATGGCCCTCGACCCCCATCCCGGCCCCGACAACCCCTGCGCGGGCCTGCAGCCCTTCCTCGACCTCGACGACGAGGCCATGGCAGCGCTGGCCGGGCTGCTGGTGGACGAGTACGCAAAGCGCTACCTCCCCGAGGACACGGCCCGCTTTGCCTACCTGCTCTCCCGCCTGAAAAAGAGCATGGCAGGCCTGCTGTGCTACCTGCGGGACGAGCAGCGCCAGTCCAGCTTCCGCCCCGTGGCCTGTGAACTGAAGATCGGCCCCGGCGAGGACGCCGTCCGGGGCCAGACCTACCGCCTCTCCGATGGGCGGACGGTGCAGCTCGTCGGCACGGTGGACCGTGCCGATGAGTGGATCGAGGACGACGGCACCCGCTGGGTGCGGGTGGTGGACTACAAGACCGGCTCGAAGAAGCTGGACCTCCGGGAGGTCTACTGCGGCCTTGACTGCCAGATGCTGCTCTACCTGTTCAGCCTGACCCGGGACGCGGGCGGACGCTTCACCGGGGCCGAACCGGCGGGCGTTTTGTATCTGCTGGCCGACCCCGCCCCCGAGACCACCACCCGGGACAAGGCCACCCAGACCATGGACTACAAGCTGGACGGCCTCGTGCGGGACGAGCGAAAGGTCTTCGACGCCATGGACGCCGAGGAGACGGGGCGGTATCTGCCCTTCAGCTTCCGGGGCGGCGAACCCAGCCCCTACCAGAAGGACAAGCGAGCCGACAAGGCCAAGCTCTCCCGCATCCAGCTCCACCTCGACGACCTCGTCACCCGGATGGGCGAGCAGCTCTACAGCGGCTGCATCGCCGCCGAGCCGCTGGTCACGGGCCGAAGCCCCTGCCGGTGGTGCGATTACGGCTTTATCTGCTGCCACGAGGACGGCGTGGGGGAGCGCGCCCTCGACGCCCCCGCAAAGCCCTTTGAGCCGTCCGAAGACCCCGATAAGAAGGAGGAGAAAGACCCGTGAGCGAGACAAAATGGACCCCGGCCCAGCGTGCCGCCATCGACGACCGGGGCGGTGCGCTGCTGGTGAGCGCCGCCGCAGGCAGCGGCAAGACCGCCGTGCTGACGGAGCGGGCCGTCCGGCTCATCACCGACCCGGAGCACCCCGTGGACGCCGACCGGCTCCTCATCGTCACCTTTACCAACGCCGCCGCCGCCGAGCTTCGCGCCCGCATCGGGCAGGCACTGCTCCGCCGCAGTCAGGCCGAGCCGTCCAACACGGCCCTCCGCCGCCAGCGGATGCTTTTGCAGCGCGCCCCCATCTGTACCATTGACGCCTTCTGCCTCGACCTGCTCCGCAAGCACTTTCAGGCGCTGGACATCCCGCCCGATTTCACCCCCGCCGACCCCGGCAGCGTGGAGACGCTGCGCACTGCGGCCCTCGCCGAGACGCTGGAAGCGGCCTATCTGAACGCGGATTTCTGTGCCTTCGCCGACCTTTACGGCAAGGGCCGCACCGACAGCGCGGCGGGGGAGGCCGTCCTGCAGGTCTATGACTTCCTCCGCGCCCTGCCCGACTACGGCAGGAAGCTGGACGAGATGCTGGCCCCATGGCAGGACGAGAAAGGCTTCGTCCGCACCTGCTGGCACGACATCCTGCTGGCCGAAGCCGCCCGGTCGGCCCGGGCGGCGGGGGAGCTGCTGTCCGCCGCATTGAAGGACAGCCGGGCCGACCTCGTCACGGCGCGGGCCGACGCCGAGGCCAGCAAAAAGACCCCCGCCGCCAAGGAAAAGGCTGTGGCGGGCATGAATGAGCGGTTCGCCGAGCCGCTGGAACGGCTCGAAAGCGCCGCCGCCCTGCTGGGAGAGGTGGAGCATCTGGCGGAGGCGGGGGAGTGGACGCCCCTCTACGATAAGCTGACGCCCTACGTCCTCGGCATGGAGCAGGTCCCCGGCCTCAAGAATATGAAAAAGCGGCTCACCGGCGAGCACAAGGACGCTGTCAAGATCCGGGCCGACGAGGCCGCGAAGCTCTTTGAAAAAATAGAAGATCTGATCAGCTGTAGTCTGGACGAGGCCGAGCTGGACCGGAAAGCCGCCGAACCCCGCCTGCGCGCCCTTTTTGCCGCCGTGCGGGACTTCGACGCCCGCTTTACGGCCCAGAAGCGGGAGCGCCGGCTGCTGGAATTCAGCGATTTCGAGCATCTGGCCCTTCGCCTCCTGCGGGACGAGGACGGCCAGCCCACCGAGCTGTGCCAGAGCATCCGACAGGGCTATGCTGCCGTCATGGTGGACGAATATCAGGACACCAACGCATTGCAGGATGCCCTTTACCGCTGCCTCGCAAGCCCGGCAGGGGACGACCTCTTCCTCGTGGGCGACCTCAAGCAGAGCATCTACCGCTTCCGGCAGGCCGACCCCACCATCTTCCGGGAGAAGCTGGAGAGCTGGCCGCCCCTGCCCGGCGGCGCGGCCCGCCCCCGCCCCGAAGAGGGTACCCCCGGCAGGAACGCCCTGCTGGCGCTGGACGCCAACTTCCGCTCCGCCCCGCAGGTGGTGGCGGGCATCAACTTCCTCTTCGAACAGCTCATGACCCCTCAGCTGGGCGATACGGCCTACGGCGACGGCCAGCGCCTTGTCTGCGGTGCGCCGGGGGAGTATCAGGGCAGCGTGGAGGCCTGCTTCCTGTCCGATGACACCGCCGAGACGGATGCCAATTATATTGCCGACCGCATCGAGACGATGGTGTCCTCCGGTGAGCCGGTGCGGGATGGCGGCACCACCCGCCCGGTGCAGTATGAGGACTGCTGCGTCCTGCTGGCAGCACGCGGCGACTTTCCGGCCTACGCCGAGGCCCTGACGGCCCGGGGCATCCCGGTCTACGCCGACGCCCGGGAGAACCTCTTGGACGCACCCCACATCCGCCCCCTCATCGCCCTGCTGCGGGTCATCGACAACCCCGCGCAGGACATCTACCTTGCTGCCGCTATGCTCGGCCCCATGTTCGGCTTCACCGACGATGACCTCGTCCGCCTCCGGGCAGGGGCGCAGAGCACCGACCAGCACACCCGCATCAGCCTCTACGGCGCGGTATTGCAGGCTGCACGCAGCGGGGCGGAGGATGACTTCACCCGCCGGGTGGGGGCTTTTTACCAGCGCCTCGCCGCCCTGCGCCGGATGGCCCGGAGCGTGCCGGTGGAGGAACTGCTGGAGGAGATCTTTGTCTCCACCGGCTATCTCGCCGCCCTCGGTGCCATGGAGAACGGTCAGCGCCGCCGGGAGGACGCAAGAAGGTTTGCCGCTTTCTGCGCCGGTGCGGGCGCGGGGGGCATCTCGGCCCTCGTCCGGGCCATCGACGCGGCCGCGCTGGCCGGTTCCACCGGGCAGGAGACCACCCCCGGCGGGGCAAGGCCCGGCTGCGTCACCATCATGACCATCCATCGCTCCAAGGGCCTGCAGTTCCCGGTGGTCTTTGTGGCCGACACGGCCCGGCAGTTCAACGCCGCCGACACCCGCCAGCCCGTCCTGCTCCACCGGGTCTGCGGGGCGGGACTCCGCCTCCGTCCCGAGGGCGGCGAGGGGTCTTATCGGACGGCGGCCTACACCGCCCTTGCCACTGTCCACGCTGCTGAGCTGCGCAGCGAGCAGATGCGGCTTTTGTATGTGGCGCTCACCCGGGCGCAGGACAAGCTCATCCTCACCGTCCCGCTGGGCATCGGCCGGACGTCCAACCCCTTCGCCAAAGCCGCCGCCTTCCTTGCCGCCGGGGCGGGCCAGACCCTGAACGCGCAGGCGGGCAGCTTTGCCGACTGGCTGCGGGCGGCCCTCCTCGTCCACCCGAACGGCGGGCCGCTCCGCCGCCTTGCGGGGAACCTTGAACTGCCCTTTGTGGACACCGGGAGCACCCTCACCCTCACGGTGCAGGCAGACCCCCTCCCGCCCGCAGGGCCGCGCACCGAGGAGAATGCGCCGCCTCAGCCTGCGGCTGACCCCGCCCTTGTGGAAACGCTGCGGCAGGGCTTCGGCTGGCAGTATCCGGCAGCGGCGCTGGCGGATATCCCCGCCAAGGTCAGCGTCACCAGCCTCGTCCACGCCGCCGAGCGCACCACTCTTGAGCGCCCGGGCTTCCTCTCAAAGGACGGCCTCACCGCTGCCGAGATGGGCACGGCCCTCCACGCCTTCCTCGAGCACGCCGACTTCGCCGCGCTGGCGGCGGTGCGGTGCGGGGAGGATGCCGCTGTGCTGGATGCAGTCCGCACCGAGCGGGAGCGTCAGGTGGCGGCACAGCTCACGCCCCCCGCCATCGCCGAAAAACTGGATGAAAATAAGATCCTCCGCTTTGTGCGCAGCGAGGCCTTTGACCGCATCTGCGGTGCGGAGGAGGTGCTGCGGGAGCTGGCCTTCATCACCTCGCTGCCCGCCGCAGAGGTCATGGCCGCGCAGGGACGTGCCCTGCCGGAGGGGGACAGCGCTGCCGACGCCGGGGTGCTGGTGCAGGGCATTGCGGACATCGTCCTTATCTACCCCGACCACCTTGAGCTGCTGGACTACAAGACCGACCGCCGCAAGACACGCGCCGATTTCGTCCGCGCCTACCGCGCCCAGCTGGAGCTGTACGCCAAGGCCATCGACAAGCGCTTCGCGCCCCGGCGGGTGACGTATAAGGGAATCTACTCGCTGGAGCTGGGGGAATTGATCGAAGTATAAAACGACAGGAGCATAGAACTATGGGAACATTGCTTTTAGGTGAAATCGAATCGTCGCTCCTGCAGGGATACTTCGGCGAGCTGCGGACGAAGGAGGTCGTGGTCACAGAGGAGAGGATGGAACACATCCGGGAACGCCATCCGGAGGATGTGGAGCTGTTCGCTCTATATGGTAAGGAAACCGTCCTGAAGCCGGATATTCTGCTGGTGGATGAAAAGCATATCGGAACAGTCTTTGCAATAAAGCGTCTCCCGGAGACGAATCTGAATGTCGTCGTAAGGCTGGTGATGGAAACAGACCGGCCAGACCGCAAGAACTCTGTCATGACCTTTTACCGCATCCGGGAGCGCAACCTGAAAAAGCTGATGGAGAAGAATCGGCTGCTTTACAGCCGGGAATAATCGTGGTATAATCAGCATAGGATAAGAGTGCATTTGAAGTAGAGAGCGTGCTGCTACACACCCACTGGGTCAAAAGAAATGCGGGAACGGGCACACCCGCCAGATGCAATCAACGGGGGAACGGCAGAAATGCCGCTCCCCCATTCCGTTGTCCGGGCATCTTTTTCTGAAAAATCGCATAAAAATGCTTGACAGCCTTTTCGGGGTGTGGTAGAATACCCGAGTAAAGAAAGCAGCTACGGCCTGTGCCGCGCTCGCCTTGTGGAGTCTGGGCTCCCGGGCTATACCCCGAACCGGTTCGTCTTAAAGAACGAATCGCGCTTTTGAGTGAATTTCGCGCGGCTGTCCCGAAACTGGGGCGGCCGCGTTTTCTATGCCAAAAACGCAACACTATGGACTATTGTTTGGAGGTGCATTCATTATCGCTACCGCTGGAAAGTCGAAGGAACTGGAGATCAACGGTCAGATCCGTGACCGTGAGGTTCGCCTGATCGGTGCTGACGGCGAGCAGAAGGGCGTGGTCAGCATTCAGGTGGCCATGCGCGCTGCTGAGGACGCCGGCCTTGATCTGGTCAAGATCGCCCCGCAGGCTGTCCCGCCTGTGTGCAAGGTGCTGGATTACGGCAAGTACCGCTTTGAACAGCAGAAGAAGGAGAAGGAAGCCAAGAAGAACCAGAAGGTGGTCGAAGTCAAAGAGACCCGCCTCTCGCTCAACATTGACACCAACGACTTCAACACCAAGCTGAACCAGACGGCCAAGTTTCTGGCCGCTGGCCACAAGGTAAAGGCTTCGATCCGTTTCCGCGGCCGTGAGATGGCGCACAGCGCTCTGGGCGCCGACGTGCTGAAGCGCTTCGCCGAGGCCCTGCCTCAGGCAAGCATGGATAAGCCGCCGGTCCTCGAGGGCCGCACGATGTCCATTCTGCTGATCCCGAAACCCAATAAGGACTAATTTTAGGAGGATACTAAAATGGCTAAGATGAAACTGAAGACGCACTCCGGCGCTAAGAAGCGCTTTAAGCTGACCAAGAACGGCAAGATCAAGCGCGGTCATGCATTCCGCAGCCACATCCTGACCAAGAAGACCACCAAGCTGACCCGTGGCTATCGTCAGCCCAGCTACGTTGACAAGACCAACGCAGCTACCATCAAGAGCATGCTGCCCTACGCCTAAGAGCGAGCCGCAAGCGAACACATTCTACTGAGATACTAAAGGAGATATAAAAAATGGCACGTATTAAGGGCGCAACCATGACTCACAAACGTCGCAAGAAGATGCTGAAGCTGGCCAAGGGCTTCTACGGCTGCAAGAGCAAGCACTTTAAGATGGCTAAGCAGCAGGTCATGAAGAGCGGCAACTACGCTCTGGCTGGCCGCCGCATGAAGAAGCGTCAGTTCCGCAACCTGTGGATCTGCCGCATCAACAACGCTGTCCGTCCTCTGGGCATGAACTACTCCAGCTTCATGGCTGGCCTGAAGAAGGCTGGCATCGAGCTGAACCGCAAGATGCTCAGCGAGATGGCTATCAACGATCCCAAGAGCTTTGCAGCTCTGGTCGAGACCGTGAAGAACGCCTAATAGACCTTAAAAAAGACGCCCGCGCGTACTGATACGCGGGCGTCCTTTTTGTATGTTTTGGCAGTAGGAGGAAAGACGGATGGAGAAGATCACCAGCCGGGAAAACGCAAAAGTCAAATACGCCTGCCGTCTGGCGTCCAGCGGGGCGTTCCGCCGCGCCGAGGGCCGCTTTCTGGCCGAGGGGCGGAAGCTCTGCCCCGAGCTTTGCCGGGGCGCAGAGCTGGAGACTCTCTTCTGCACTGAGGCAGCGCTGGAAAAATGCCCGGAGCTTTCCGGCCTGCCGGGGGAGCACTATCTGGTGGAGAACCATGTGGCCGACAAGCTGGCCGATGTGGGCACCCATCAGGGGGTGTTCGGTGTTTTCCGCACGCCGGTGCATACCTTGGAAGAGGTGAAGAGGGGCGGACGCTACCTCGCCCTCGAGCGGGTGCAGGACCCCGGCAATGTGGGCACCCTGCTGCGCTCGGCGGCGGCTTTCGGCTTCGACGGCGTGCTGCTCAGCGACGGCTGTGCCAGCGTTTTCGCCCCCAAGACCCTCCGGGCCTCCATGGGGGCGGCGGTGCGCATCCCGGTCATCGAGGCCGGAAAGATGCCCGAGACCATCGCCCGGCTGCGGGCACTGGGCATTACCTGTCTCGCCGCTGCCCTCTACCAGTCCCAGCCCCTGAGCGCGGCGGCGTCCAGCTGCCCGGACGGCGTCTGCGTCGTCATCGGCAGCGAGGGGCAGGGCCTGACGGATGAGACCATCGCCGCCTGCACCGGCACGGTGCGCATCCCCATGACCGACCGGGTCGAGAGCCTGAATGCAGGCATTGCGGGCAGCATCCTGCTGTGGCACTTCCGGGAGGAGAGCCTGTGAACCGGGCCGGGGAGGGGCAGCTGAGCCTTTTCCCGCCCGAGCCTGCCCCCGACCCGCTCCTGTGCTGGCTCTGGCTGGCGGGGACGCTGGGGGCGGGCAGCCTGCGGGCCGGAGCCGTGCTGGACGCTTTCGGCGGAGCGCAGGAGGCATGGGAGGCCCGGGACACCGATGCCTTCGCCGCCGCTGTCGGCCCTGCCGCCGCCCAGCGGGCCTGTCTGCCCGACAACACGCCGGTGCACTACAGCGCTTTTGCGCGGCGGTGTGCGGCCCGCCGCATCCGCATCCTGACCTATGACGACCCCGACTACCCGCTGGCCTTCTCCCGCATCCCGGATATGCCGCTGGTGCTCTACTGCACCGGCGACCCCCGCTGGCTCAACGAGCCTGCCGCCGTGGGAATGGTGGGGACGAGAAGGCCCACCGAATACGGCCTGCGGGCCGCTGCCGACATCGGGAAGGGCCTCGCCCGGGCGGGGGCCATCATCGTGAGCGGTCTGGCCGACGGGCTGGACAGTGCCGGACACCGGGCGGCGGTGGGGGAGAACTGCCCCACCATCGCGGTGATGGGCGTCCCCATCGACCGCACCTATCCCGCCGCCAACCGGGAGCTGCGCCGGGCCATCGAGCAGAAGGGCTGCGTCATCAGCGAGTACCCGCCCGAGAGCGACGCTGTGGGGACGGTGGGCTTTTTGCAGCGCAACCGCCTCATCGCGGCCCTCTCGGGGGCGCTGGTGGTGCTGGAAGCCAAGGAAAAGAGCGGCACCATGTCCACCGTGGCCCACGCGGAGCGGTACGGCAAGCCGGTGTTCGCGCTGCCGGGAAGCATCTTTTCGCCCGCCTCGGCGGGGACGAACGCCCTTCTGCGGGATGGCCGCGCAAAAGCGGTCTGTACAGCAGAGGATTTATTTGGTACACTGGGGCTGAGCGCTGCAAGGCCGGCCCCGCCGCCCAAGGCTGCGCCCCAGCCTCTGAGCGAGAACGAACGGCTCGTGCTCTCCTGCATGAGCGGCAGAACGCAGGGCATCGAGGAGCTGGGCGTCAGGAGCGGCCTGCCCACGGCGGCACTGCTGGGCGTCCTGATGAGGCTCGAGCTTTCCGGCAGGGTGACCTGCCTGCCGGGCAAACGGTATATTCTGCGCTGAGGACGCGCAATTTAAAGAGAGCAAACCTCTCAGTCCGCCAAGGCCGGGCTTCGCCTCTGCCCGCGCGGCAGCGGCTGATGAGGATCTATATATAGGAGTAAAGTGTAATGGCAAAACTCGTGATCGTGGAGTCGCCTGCCAAGGCGAAGACCATCGGCAAATATCTGGGCAATGACTATGAGGTTACGGCCAGCATGGGCCATATCCGCGACTTGCCCGCCTCCCAGCTGGGCATCGATGTCGAGCATGACTATACGCCGCAGTACATCAGCATCAAGGGCAAGGAAAAGCTCATCAAGGAGCTGAAGAGCAAGGCCAAACACGCCGACGGCGTGATCCTTGCGACCGACCCGGACCGCGAAGGCGAAGCCATCAGCTGGCATCTGGCCAACATCCTCGGCCTTGACCCCCACGCCCCCAACCGCGTGACCTTCGATGAGATCACCAAGAAGGGCGTCAAGGAGGGCATGGCCCACCCCCGCGCCATCGACGAAGACCTCTTCAACGCCCAGCAGGCCCGCCGTGTGCTGGACCGTCTCGTGGGCTACAAGCTCAGCCCCTTCCTCTGGCGGAAGGTGCGCCGGGGCCTGTCGGCGGGCCGTGTCCAGAGCGTAGCCGTCCGCCTTATCGATGACCGCGAGAAGGAGATCGAGGCCTTCAAGCCCGAGGAATACTGGAACGTGGACGCCACGCTGGGCGTGGGCCACAAGAGTTTCACCGCCCGGCTGGCCTCCGACGCCAAGGGCAAAAAGCTCCTGCCCCGCACTGAGGCTGAGGCCCGCGCCATCGAGCAGGGCCTCGAGGGGGCCGAGTACACCGTGACCGAGCTGAAGAAGGGCAAGCGCGCAAAGCAGCCCACCCCGGCCTTCATTACCAGTACGCTGCAGCAGGAGGCCTCCCGCCGGCTGGGCTTCACGGCCACCCGCACCATGCGGGCTGCCCAGACCCTCTACGAAGGCGTGGACATCGCGGGCCACGGCACCATGGGACTCATCACCTATATGCGTACCGACAGCCTCCGCATCTCGGATGAGGCCGTCGCCGCCGCCAAGGAGTATATCGCCGGGGCCTACGGCGAGAGCTACATCTGCCCCTACAAGCGCACTTGGAAGACCAAGAGCGCTACGGCAGCGCAGGACGCCCATGAGGCCATCCGCCCCTCTGTGCCGGGCCTGACCCCTGATGAAGTGGACAAGAGCATCAGCGGCGACACCGCCAAGCTCTACCGGATGATCTGGAGCCGCTTCATGGCCAGCCAGATGGCCGACTGCCAGCAGGACACCGTCTCCGTCACCGTCACCGCCGGGGGCTACCGCTTCAAGGCCAGCGGCTACACCGTCACCTTCGATGGCTTTACCGTTCTCTACGAGGAGGCCACCGACGAGAAGGAGAAGAAGGAGACCAGCCTGCCCCCTCTCGAGGAGGGTCAGGTGCTCAAGCTGCGGGAGCTGAAGAGCGAGCAGAAGTTCACCCAGCCCCCCGCCCGCTATACCGAAGCCACCCTCATCAAGGCGCTGGAAGAGAACGGCATCGGCCGCCCCTCCACCTACGCCCCCATCATCACCACCATCATCGACCGCGGCTATGTGGAGCGGGAGCAGAAGAAGCTCAAGCCCACCCTGCTGGGCCGTGCCGTGGACGGCCTGATGCTGGAGCAGTTCCCCCACATCGTGGACGTGGACTTCTCCGCGGAGATGGAAAAGAACCTTGATAAGGTGGAGAGCGGCAAGGCCGACTGGCACAAGACGGTGGACGACTTCTACAAGGGCTTCGCCGCCAGCCTCGAGCAGGCCGAGAAGAACATGGAGGGCAAGAAGGTCAAGGTGCCCGATGAACCGTCCAGCGAGGTCTGCGACCTCTGCGGACGCCCCATGGTCATCAAGGTGGGCAAGTTCGGCAAGTTCCTTGCCTGCAGCGGCTTCCCCGAGTGCCGGGGCACCAAGCGCCTCGTGAAGGATACCGGCGGCATCTGCCCCAAGTGCGGCAAGGGCCGTATGCTGGAGCGCAAGAGCGCCAAGGGCCGCATCTACTACGGCTGCGAGCGCTACCCCGACTGCGACTTCATGACCTGGGATATGCCGGTACCCACCAAGTGTGAGAAGTGCGGCTCCACCCTCTTCCGCAAAGGCTCCAAGCTCTACTGCGCAAAAGAGGGCTGCGGCTTCGAGATGCCGGTGCCGAAAAAAGGCGATTAAGAGATAAACGGGCTTGCCCTCTCCGTCAGCGCTGACGCGCTGCCACCTCTCCCAAAGGGAGAGGCTTTTGGCTCCCCCTTTGGGGGAGCTGGCGTGAAGCGCCTGAGAGGGCAAGCCCGCTAAAGGATAAGATGATAACAATGAGCAACTATAAAGTTACCGTATTAGGCGCCGGTCTGGCGGGCTGCGAAGCGGCCCTCTGGCTGGCGGGCCGGGGTGTGCAGGTGGAGCTTTACGAGCAGAAGCCCGCACACTTCTCCCCGGCCCACAAGAGCGAGGGTTTCGCGGAGCTGATCTGCTCCAACAGCCTCAAGGCCGAGCGGCTGGACTCCGCCTCCGGCCTGCTGAAGGAGGAGATGCGCCGGATGGGCAGCCAGCTCCTGAATGCCGCCGAGACGGCCCGCGTGGCCGCAGGCGGTGCGCTGGCGGTAGACCGCGACACCTTCAGCGCCGAAGTCACCCGGATGGTGGAGGAATGCCCGGGCATCACCGTCCACCGCGAGCGGGTGGAGCACATTGATGAGAGCGCCCCCGTCCTCGTGGCCACCGGCCCGCTGACCGACGGCGCGCTGGCGGACGAGATCGGACGCCTCACCGGAGATGAGCGCCTCCACTTCTATGACGCCGTGGCTCCCATCGTGACGGCGGAGAGCCTCGACTACGAGAAGGTCTTTGCCGCCTCCCGGTACGACCGGGGCGAGGCCGACTACCTCAACTGCCCCTTCAATAAGGCCGAGTACGAGGCCTTCCACGCCGCGCTGGCCTCTGCCGAGCGCGCTCCCCTCCACGATTTTGATGCAGGGGCAGAGCAGGGCGCACAGCCCGACCCCGACGCCCACGGCAAGAAGGCCGACACCGTCACGGTCTATGAGGGCTGTATGCCCATCGAGATCATGGCGGCGCGGGGCGCGGACACCATGCGGTTCGGCCCGCTGCGCCCGGTGGGCCTCATCGACCCCCGCACGGGCCACCGCCCGTGGGCCAACGTCCAGCTCCGGGCTGAAAATAAGGAGCGGACGCTGTATAATATCGTGGGTTTCCAGACCAACCTGAAATGGGGGGAGCAGAAGCGGGTGTTCAGTATGATCCCCGGCCTCGAGAACGCCGAGTTCGTCCGGTACGGCGTTATGCACCGCAACACCTTCCTCGACGCGCCCCGGGTGCTGAGCACCGGCTTGTACCTCAAGGAGCACCCCAATGTCTTCTTCGCGGGCCAGATCACCGGCTTTGAGGGTTATATGGAGAGCGCGGCCTGCGGCCTGCTGGCGGCCCGCAGCCTCTACGCCCGTCTGGAGGGGAAAGAGCTGCCCGCCCCGCCCATCGATACCATGTGCGGCGCGCTCATCCAGTACCTCACCACCGAGAACAAGCATTTCCAGCCGATGGGCGCGAACATGGGCATCCTGCCCCCGCTGCCCGCCGAGACCCGCCCGCGGGACAAGCGCCTGCGTTACATGGCCGTGGCCGAACGCGCCGTGGCCAGCTTCCAGCAGTGGCTGGATGCGAACAATTTCTGAACAGGCAGCGGGCTTGCCCTCTCAGGAGCGCTCCCATAGAGCGCTGGCCCGGAAGGACCTCTCAGGCGCTTCGCGCCAGCTCCCCTTAAAAGGGGAGCCAAAAGCCTCTCCCTTTGGGAGAGGTGGCATTGCGAAGCAATGACGGAGAGGGCAAGGACGCTGACAGAAAGGATGAAACCTATGAAGATCATCGTGGATATGATGGGCGGCGACAACGCCCCGCTGGCTGTGCTGGAGGGCGCAGCCGCAGCTGTCAAGGAGTATGGCGTCCAGCTCATCGGCGTGGGCGATGAGGCCCTTGTCCGCAAGACTGCTGCGGACAACAACATCCCGCTGGACGGCATCGAGCTGGTCAACTGCACCGAGGTCATCGAGATGTGCGACGAGCCGGCCAGGGCCATCCGCACCAAGAAGGACTCCTCCATCGTCGTGGGCCTGAACCTGCTGAAGGAGGGCAGGGGCGACGCATTCGTCTCGGCCGGCAGCACCGGCGCGCTCCATGTGGGCGCGAGCCTTATCGTCCGCACCCTGCGGGGCATCAAGCGCCCGGCGCTGGCCACCATGGTGCCTGCCAATAATAAGGCCTACCTGCTGCTGGACTGCGGCGCGAATGTGGAGTGCCGCCCCGAGATGCTGGCTGCCTTCGCCGTCATGGGCAGCTGCTATGTGAACAAGGTGGAGGGCCGCACCTCCCCCAGCGTGGCGCTGGCCAACAACGGCGCGGAGGAGAGCAAGGGCACGCCCATGCTCAAGGAGGCCCACCAGCTCCTCAAGACCACCCCGGGCATCCGCTTCGTGGGCAACATCGAGCCGCGGGACGTGCCGAACGGCGACGTGGACGTCGTCGTCTGCGACGGCTTTACCGGCAACGTCATCCTCAAGCTCACCGAGGGCGTGGCCAAGATGCTGCTGGGGATGCTGAAGGAGATGTTCCTGAAAAATCTGGGCGGAAAGCTGGCTTTCCTGCTGCTGAAGAACAGCGTGTCCGGACTCAAGCATCAGATGGACAGCGAGGAGTACGGCGGCGCACCCTTCCTCGGCGCAAAGCAGCCGGTCATCAAGGCCCACGGCTCCTCTAAGGCCAAGGGCATCAAGAACGCCATCCGGCAGGCAAAGATCTGCGTGGAAAACGACCTGTGCGGCACCATGCAGACTGCGCTGGATGAGCTGAATACTGCGAAGGAATAAGGAAATCAAGGGAGTTAAAAAGACATGAGCCATCCGTTGGAAACTATCATTGGCTACAAGTTCAAGCACCCGGAGCTGCTGGAAACGGCGCTCACCCACACCAGCTACGCCAACGAGACCCGCCCGCCGGTCAAGCACAATGAGCGTCTGGAATTTCTGGGCGACAGCGTGCTTCAGATCGTTTCGGCAGACTACCTCTTCCACGCCTACGCTGACCGTCCCGAGGGCGACCTGACCCGCATTCGTGCCAGCCTCGTCAGTGAGGGGGCGCTGTTCCAGTTTGCGCAGGAGATCCATCTGGGCGACTACCTGCGTCTGGGCCGCGGCGAGGAGCGCTGCGGCGGACGCACCCGCCCCAGCGTCGTGTCGGACGCCTTCGAGGCTGTCATTGCTGCCCTCTATCTTGACGGCGGCATGGAGGTGGCCAAGGGCTTCATCCTGCCCTTCATCACCGAGGGCAAGCACGCCGAGGCTGACTACAAGACCCGTCTGCAGGAGATCGTCCAGCAGAACCCCGAAGAGAAACTGAGCTATGTGGTGGAGCAGGAGACCGGCCCCGACCATGACAAGCACTTCGTGGTGGCGGTCCGGTTCAACTCGGACTGCATCGCCCGGGGCGAGGGCCGCAGTAAGAAAATGGCAGAGCAGCACGCTGCCCGGGAGGCCCTGAAGCTGCTGGGCGTCATTAAGGAAAAGTAAAATGGTGTTCAAGGAACTGGAGATCCAAGGCTTCAAGAGCTTTCCGGACAAGGTCCGGATACGGTTCGACGAGGGCGTCACCGGCGTCGTCGGCCCCAACGGCTCGGGCAAGTCGAACCTGTCGGACGCGGTGCGGTGGGTGCTGGGCGAGACCAGCTCCCGCCAGCTTCGCGCTGCCGGCAAGATGGAGGACGTCATCTTTGGCGGTACCCGCCGCCGGGGGGCCATGGGCTTTGCCATGGTGCGTCTGACACTGGACAACAGCGCCCACACGCTGGACATCGACGCTGATGAGGCCGTCATCGGCCGCAAATACTACCGCTCCGGCGAGAGCGAATACACCATCAACGGTCAGGTCTGCCGCCTCAAAGACATCTACGAGCTGCTGCTGGATACCGGCATCGGCCGGGATGGCTACTCCGTCATCGGGCAGGGCCGCATCGCGGAGATCGTCGCCGCAAAGAGCAGCGAGCGCCGCGAGATCTTCGAGGAGGCCTGCGGCATCGCCAAGTACCGCTACCGCAGGAACGAGGCCGAGCGCCGTCTGGCCGCAGCGGCCGAGAACCTCGAGCGTCTGCGGGACATCCTCGGCGAGCTGGAGGCCCGGGTCGGCCCGCTGGAAAAAGAGAGCGAAAAGGCCCAGCGCTTCCTCGAGCTGAGCGCCCGGCGCAAGACGCTGGAAGTTACCCTCTGGACCGACGGCGTCCACCGCGCCCGGGAGGCCGTCCGCCGTCAGGTGCGGGACTATGAGACCGCGCAGGCCGACTATGAGCGGTTCGACCGGGAGGCCAAGGCCGCCGAAGCCGAGGCTGAGAAGATCCGTATGCAGGCACAGCAGCTGACCATCGCCGTCGAGCGCCTGAATGGGGATATTCGCAGCATCACCGAAGAACTGAACGGCAGCGACAGCCGTATCGCCGTGCTGGAAAACGACATCGTCCGCAACGAGGAGAGCGCTGCTGCTTTACAGGCGGACATCGCCGCCGGGGAGCAGGACAGCACCGAGGCCGCCGCCGCGCTGGAACGCCACCGCGCCGTGGCCCGGTCGATGGCGGCAGCAGGGGAGAAACTGGCCGCAGAGCTGGCCGAGCTGGATGCAGAGCTTCTGCGGCTGACCAGTGAGAACAACGCCAGCGGTGCCCGCCGGGACACCCTGCGGGCAGAGGTGGCCGACCTGACTGCCAAGCGCACTGAGGCACAGGTGGCGAAAGCCGCTGCCGAGGCCGCCGCTGAGGCGGCGCAGCAGCAGCTGCCCACCCTCGCCGAGAACGCTGAGGCCCTCGAGGCCCAGCGGGATGAAGCAAAGCAGGACCTCGCCGATACCATCCAGTACCGGAAGCTGCTGGACGAGAACGAAAAGCAGCTGGCCAACGTCAGGGCGGGCCTCAGCCTCAAACTCAAGGGCCGGAAAGCCGCCCTCAGCGAGGCCGATGCCGCTGAGCAGAAGCTGGGCCGGGAGCTGGATGCCGCCCGCCAGCGCCTCGGCGTGCTGAAAGAGCTGGAAAAGAACATGGACGGCTACCAGAACTCGGTCAAGACCGTTATGCGCGCCGCCTCGGCCCGCCGCCTGCGGGGCATCATCGGGCCGGTGTCGTCCATCCTCAGCGTCGAGCCGGGCCGGGAAGTGGCCATCGAGACGGCGCTGGGCGGCGCTTTGCAGAACATTGTGGTGGAGAACGAAGCCGCCGCCAAGGCTGGCATCGCCCTCCTCCGCAGCGAGAATGCGGGCCGTGCCACCTTTCTGCCGCTGGATACCGTCCAGCCCGGCTTTTTCCGGGGAAACCTCTCCGGTTCGGCCCGGCTGGCCTCCACCCTCGTGAAGGCAGACCCCCGCTACGCCAACATCGTGTCGAACCTGCTGGGCCGCATCGTGGTGGTGGACGACATCAACGAAGCCTCCCGGGTGGCCCGGGAGCTGGGCTACCACAACAAGGTGGTGACGCTGGATGGTCAGGTCATCAACGCAGGCGGCAGCTTCACCGGCGGCAGCGTCCAGCGGTCGGCGGGCCTGTTCACCCGCAGGCAGGAGATGGAAGAGCTGCGGGTCAAGGCCGCCAAGCTCCAGAAGGACTGCCTCGCGGCACAGGAGCGCACCGACGAGCTGAAGACGCAGACCGATGCGCTGGCCGCAGAGCTGACCGCCGCCGAGAGCGAGATCATCACTGCCGCCAATGACCGTGTCCGCGCCGAGGCCGAGCAGAAACGGCTTGAGGCGGCTGTGACGCAGTCGGAAGCTGCTCTTGCAGGCCGTCAGGACGAGATGGAGCGGTGGAAGGCCCAGCTGGAAGCCGCCCGCGCCCGGGCCGACGAGGCAGAGAAGCAGGAAGCGGCCTTCGCCGCCGACATCGACGCCCGCACGGCAGAGCTGGAACGCATCGCCGAGGGCGACGACGCCTTCCTTGCCCGGCAGCGGAGCCTCGCCGAGCGGCTGAGTGCCAAGCGGATGGAGCAGCTGGCCCGCCAGAAGGACGCCGAGCTGGCCCGCAGCCAGATCGAGGCGCTGGAAAAGCAGGCCAAGGACGCCGAGAGCCGCCGCGCTGCGCTGGAAGAGAGCCTCACCGCCCTTGCTGCCCGCAGCGGGGCTTGTCAGGAGGAGATCGAAGCCATCCGGCGGGCCAAGGTGGACAGCACCGGACTCATTGCCGAGAAGGAGGCGGAGATCCGTGCCGCCACCGAGAAGCGGCTGCTCTGTCAGAAGAGCGAGACCGAGGCGCTGGCCAAGGGCCGTGCCGCCTCCGACGAGCGGGAAGAGATGGGCCGGGAGATGGCCCGTCTGGCCGAGCGGAAGGCCGCCGCCGAGAGCGAATACGACCAGATGGCCGCAAAGCTCTGGGACGAGTACCAGCTGACCCTCTCGCAGGCCGAGGCGCTCTGTGTGGAGTTCGAGAACATCAACGCCCTCCGGGCACAGGTGGCCGACCTGCGCGGAAAGATCCGCGCACTGGGCAGCGTCAACGTCAGCGCTATCGAGGAGTATCAGGAGGTCAAAGCCCGCTACGATGCCCTCCGGGCACAGGTGGAGGACGTTGAGGGCAGCAAAAACGAGCTGACCCGGATGATAAACGGCCTGTCGAACCAGATGAGGGACATCTTCACCGACAGCTTCCGAGCCATCAACGAGAACTTCGGGCGGGTCTTCACGGAGCTGTTCGGCGGCGGCGAGGCCAGCCTCGTCCTCGAGGACGAGAGCGATGTGCTCGCCTGCGGCATCGGCATCCGGGTGGCCCCGCCGGGCAAGGTCATCAAGAATCTGGAGGCGCTGTCCGGCGGCGAACAGGCGCTGGTGGCCATCAGCATCTACTTCGCCATCCTTGCCGTCAACCCTGCGCCCTTCTGCATCCTCGATGAGATCGAAGCCGCGCTGGACGACGCCAACGTCGTCCGCTTTGCCCAGTATCTCCGCCGGGTGAGCGACAAGACCCAGTTCATCGTCATCACCCACCGCCGCGGCACGATGGAGGCCGCCAATGTCCTCTACGGCGTCACCATGCAGGAGGACGGCGTCTCCAAGCTGCTCAAGCTCGACCTTGAACAGGTTGACGCGGAGATGGTTTCGTAGGTATAATAAAAGTAGCCCTCTCAGGCGCTCCGCGCCAGCTCCCCCAGAGGGGGAGCCATTGTCAGACCGGGAAACTTTGAGCTGGCCGCTGAAAGTCTGATTGGGCATAAAATGCCGGGCCTTGCTACAGAGGTTAGCATCCGTTGACCTTGACAACAGGGCACTACTGTTTCCGATACAAAAAACTTCTCTCGTCCCGCGTGAGCCTGACCGGCACGCCAGAGCCTCTCCCTCTGGGAGAGGTGGCTGCGAAGCAGACGGAGAGGGCAACAAAACATATTAAGGAGAGAACCAATGGGACTCTTTGGATTTGGCAAAAAAGAAAAGGACAAAATGAAGGATGGCCTCGAAAAGACCCGCACGGGCTTTTGGGGCAGCATCATGAACACCCTCACCGGCAGCAAGATCGACGACGACCTTTACGATGAGCTGGAAGAGCAGCTCATCCTCGCCGACGTGGGCGGCGATGTGGCCATCAAGCTGGTGGATGCGCTCCGCGACCGGGTGCAGGAAAAGGGCCTCAAGACCGGCGAACAGGCGGCCGACGCTCTGCGCGGCCTCATCGCCGACGAGATGCGCCCGGAGGCCGAGATGGCGCTGGACGGCCACCCCGCCGTCATCCTCGTCATCGGCGTCAACGGCGTGGGCAAGACCACCAGCATCGCCAAGCTGGCCGACTACTACACCCGTCAGGGCAAAAAGGTCATGCTGGCCGCAGGCGACACCTTCCGCGCCGCCGCCAGCGAGCAGCTGGAGATCTGGGCCGGTCGGGCCGGAGTGCCCATCGTCAAGGCAGGCGAGGGTGCGGACCCTGCCGCTGTCATCTTCGACACCGTGAAGTCCGCCGCCGCCCGGGGCTATGACATGGTCATCGCCGACACCGCAGGCCGTCTGCACAACAAGTCGAACCTGATGAATGAGCTGTCCAAGATCAGCCGGAGCGTCAAGAAGGCCGCGCCCGAGGCCAGTCTCGAGACGCTGCTGGTGCTGGACGCCATCACGGGCCAGAACGCCATCAGTCAGGCCAAGGAATTCTGCAAGGCCGCCGACGCCACCGGCATCATCCTCACCAAGCTCGACGGCACGGCGAAGGGCGGCTGCGTGGTGGCCGTCAAGCAGCGCCTCGGCCTGCCGGTGCGGTTCATCGGCGTGGGCGAGGGCATCGACGACCTCATTCCCTTCACCCCGGAGGGCTTTGTGGAAGAGCTGATTCCCCGCACGGGATGGAAGCATTGAGCCCTCTCCGTCACCTGCGGTGACACCTCTCCCCAAGAGGGGCAACGACGACGACCGCCGCCAGTGGCGGAAACAGGGAGGAGTTGTTGGGGCAGCGGCCAGCAGGATGCGAGCGACAGTGAAGCAGACGCTGGGTGCCGCAACCCGGGTGCGAAGCACCACTGGCGTGCCGGGCAGGCCGACGCTGGACGAGCAAGGCTCAATGCCCCGGAGACAGTAGTGCCCTGCTGCCGAGGGCAGGGGGCAACAGACATAGAAAGGGAGCAACCCGATGAGAATTTGTGCAGCTACCGGCAACGCCGGAAAGCTCCGCGAGCTGCGGCGCATCCTCGAGGCACAGGGCCACGAGGTGGTCAGCCAGAAGGAGCTTGGCATCACCATCGAGCCGGACGAGACCGGCACCACCTTTGAGGAGAATGCCCTCATCAAGGCCGAGACCATCTGCAAGGCCAGCGGCCTGCCCACCATCGCCGACGACTCCGGCCTCTGCGTGGACGCGCTGGGCGGTGCGCCCGGCGTCTACAGCGCCCGCTACTGCGGCCATCACGGCGACGACGAGGCCAACAACGACAAGCTTCTCGAGGAGATGAAGGACGTCCCGGCGGAGCAGCGCGGCGCGAAGTTCGTGGCAGCGGTCTGCTTCATCCTGCCCACCGGCCAGCATCTCACCTGCCGGGGCGAGTGCCCGGGCAGGGTGGCCTTCGAGCGGCTGGCCGGGGACTACGGCTTCGGCTACGACCCGCTGTTCATCCCGGCCGAGTGCGGCGTGGGCAGGACCGGCAAGCGCCCCAACACAGAGGGCCGCAGCTACGCCCAGCTCACCCCCGACGAAAAGGACGCCATCAGCCACCGCGGCAATGCGCTGGCCCAGATGGAGAAGCAGCTGCCGGAGTTTTTGAAGAAAGCGGAGTGATGTTCTCTTTTGCCGCCAAAAGAGAACCAGAAAACCGCCAGCGATTTCGACGCGCTGGATCCACGAGAAAGGGGCTGCTCGCCCCTTTCAGACCCCAAAGGAGTAGTCGAAACGGAAAAAAGCTAGCCGCTTCGCTAAACGCTTTTTTCTCGTTTCTCCGATTTGAAGTCGCTGCGCGACGGATGTTCCTTTTTTGCAACCAATACTGAATATTAAAATAAAACGAATCACAAAGGAGAAACTACAATTATGCTGACGAGCAAACAGCGCGCGATCCTGCGCGGCAAGGCAAACACCATGGACCCCGTATTCATCGTGGGTAAGGGCGAGATCGACGAGACCATGATCCAGGGCGTCAAGGACTGCCTCGAGGCCCGCGAACTCATCAAGCTGAAGGTGCTGGAGAGCAGCATGTACAACGCCCGTGAGGCTTCCGTCAAGCTGGCGGAGGCCACCGGCGCCGACTGTGTGCAGGTCATCGGCTCCAAGTTCGTGCTCTACCTCCAGAAAAAGAAGGACAGCGCCTACGCCGACCTGCTGAAGTAATGCGGGTCCTGCTTTACGGCGGCTCCTTCGACCCCCCTCACTACGGCCATATGAACAACCTCCGCGCCGCCGCCGCCCGGGTAAGGCCCGACCGCGTGGTGGTCATGCCGGCGGGCGTCTCGCCCTTCAAGCAGGGTACGACCGCCTCCGGCCCGCTCCGGGTGGAAATGTGCGGGTGCTTTGCCGCGCTGGCCCGGGAGCTGGGCTTCGGCCTCGAAGTCAGCGGCTGGGAAGTGGAGCAGGCCGCGCTGGGCAGGAAAAATTACAGCGTACTCACGCTGGAAAAGCTGGCCCGGGAGAACCCCGGCGATGAGCTGTATCTGGCCATCGGCAGCGATATGCTGCTCAGCTTCGACGGGTGGTGCCGCTGGGAGGACATCCTGAAGCTGGCCCGTCTGGTGGTCACGAGCCGGAACGTCGGCGACGACCCGGCGCTCCACGCAAAGGCCCGCCAGCTGGACGAAAGCGGGAGCCGCATCCTGTTCGCGCCGGTGGAAGCTCTGCCCATGGCGTCCAGCGCCCTCCGCGCCCGGCTCGCGGCCGGAGAGGAATGCGAAAAAGAGCTTCCGGCCTCGGTGCGCCGGGTCATCCGGCGCGAGGGGCTTTACACCAAAGGAGAAGAAGTCACAAATGAACCAGAAACAGGCAAAAGAGCTTGTGCGCAGCCGGTTGAGTGACAAGCGCTACGAGCATACCCTGAATGTGAAAAAGATGGCCGTCAAGCTGGCCAAGCGCCACGGCGTGGATGAGAACAGGGCCGCGCTGGCTGCGCTGCTCCATGACGCTGCGAAAGAGATCTCCAAAGACGAGATGCGTGCGCTGATGCGCCAGTATCCCCAGTACGCCGAGGGCGGAGAGGCCCGGCCCACCCCGGTCTGGCACGGCATCTGTGCCGCCATCCTCGCCCGCACCCAGTGGGGCGTGGAGGACGAAGCCATCCTCTCCGCCATCGCCTGCCACACGGCGGGCAAGGCGGGGATGTCCAAGCTGGATAAGGTGGTCTATCTGGCCGACATGACCAGCAAGGAGCGGGACTGGCCCGGCGTGGGCAAGCTGCGGAAGCTGGAGCTGAAGGACCTCGACGCTGCTATGCTGGCGGCCCTCCGGCAGACCAACGATTTCGTCCTCTCGCAGGGCAAGCCGCTGGACCCCGAATCCGCTGCTGCCTACGAGGACATCCTGAACCATCAGAAAAAAGAATGCTGATTGCGAATCGTGGGGAAGAATGGTATACTAAAAAGAGCACAGGAGCTTTGGCCGACGGCCGGCCTGCTCCCTAAAACGCTTGGAAGGAATAAGATGGAATGAGTCAGAATCCGCGTCATATCAAGACAGACCGTTCACTCAACCGCCCGACGGAACAGCGGGCCGAAAAAGCCTCCGCGTCCCGGCCTGTGCAGCCTGCCCAGCCGGACTTCTTTGCAGAGGAAGGACCCGCAGAGCCGCTGCGCCGCGCAGGCGCAGGCGGCGGCGCAAAGCCGCCCCGTGCCCCGTCTCCCGCAGGCAGAAGCGAGCCGCCCCGCCGCCGCAAAAAGAAGAAAAAGACCCCGCTCTGGCTCCCGCTGGTCGTGACGCTGGCGGTGCTGGCCGTCATCTCAGGCGTGGTGGTGTATGCCGCCAGCATGGTGAACCGGGTGGAGGAGAATATCCGCCCGGAGGAGGATGCTCCCTCCATCATCGAGGAGATCCAGACCCTCGAGGAATACAAGGGCGATGTGGTGAACATCCTCGTCTGCGGCATCGACTACGAGGAGGGCCGCAACTACTCCAACGACCCCACCTCCAACGACGGCATGACGGACATGATCCTCTACTGCCAGTTCGACATCAAGGGCGGTGCGCTGCGGATGCTGCAGATCCCCCGCAACAGCCTCGTGACCGCCAAGAGCCGCAAGGTCGCCCTTTCGAACGGCAAGACCTACGCTGCCACCAACTATCAGATCAACTCCGTGGCCCTGTCCAACGGCGGCAGCATCGCAGCGCTGGCTGAGGTCATCTATGACCAGTACAAGCTGCCCATCGACTACTATGTGACGGTGGATATGCAGGCGCTGGTGGAGATGGTGGACAACTTCGGCGGCATCGAGGTCTATATCCCCCACGATATGTCCTTTGCAGGCAGCGCTCTCAAGAAGGGCTACCGCAATCTGGACGGCACATCGGCGGAGTTCTTCGTCCGCTGCCGCCACGGTCAGGGCTACTCCAACTCGGACATCGACCGCCTGAATATGCAGCGCTACTTCTACGCCGGCCTGTTCAAGCGGGTGCGCAGCATGGGCATCACTGACGTGCTCAACCAGCTGCCGCTGGTCTTCAACAACTATATCCACACGGATATGGATCTGACCACCATCGCCAAGATGCTGGTGTCCTTCACCCGCATCGACAGCGCCAACATCATGCTGGCGCAGACCCCTGTTTTCATGGGCGTGCCCAATGTGGGCGCGACCGAGAGCTTTGACGGCTACTCCTGTGTGGTGCCGGACGCCGGTTCCATCGCAGAGCTGCTCAACACCTATTTCCGCAATTATACCGGCCCGGTGAGTGCCGACGAGCTGAACCTCGTGACGGACAGCTGGCCCCACGGCACCGCCTCCACCAGCGCCAACGTCCAGTTCGTGGGCCAGCTGGATAAGGAGTCGGACGACGCCATCCTCAGCGGCGACACCGATGTGGCAGGCGCGACCACCACCGACGGTCAGCCGGTCGGACAATGATAAGGAGAAACATCTATGGATAAGAACATCGACAGCAAGACCCTTGCCATTGAGATCGCAAAGATCCTCGACAAGAAGAAGGCGCAGGACGTGCGGGTGCTCAAGGTGGACAGCCTGACTGTCCTCACCGACTACTTCGTCATCGCTTCCGGTACGTCCACCACACAGGTCGGCTCTCTGGCCGATGAGGTGGAGTACGAGCTTTCCCAGAGCGGCATCGAGCCGCACACCACCGAGGGCTTCGACTCCAAGAACTGGGTGCTGCTGGACTATTCCAGCGTCATCGTCCATGTCTTCGTGCCCAACACCCGCACCTACTACGACCTCGAGCACCTGTGGGCCGACGGCGAACCCATCGACATCTCGGAGTATCTGACCCCGGATAACAGTCTGTAAGGAGAACGGCCTTGCCCTCTCCGTCAGCGCTGCGCGCTGCCACCTCTCCCAAAGGGAGAGGCTTCTGGCTCCCCCTTTGGGGGAGCTGGACGCGAAGCGGCCTGAGAGGGCAAGCCGCCTGAATATTTTGTAGCAAAGAAAGTCTGGAGCTGATTACAAAAATGAAGTATGATTACAAGGCCGTGGAGGCCAAGTGGCAGAAGGTGTGGGAGGACGAAAAGACCTTCCACGTTGAGATCGACCATGCCAAGCCCAAGTTCTATGCACTGGTGGAGTTCCCGTACCCCTCGGGTGCGGGCCTGCACGTTGGCCATCCCCGCAGCTACACTGCGCTGGATGTCGTGAGCCGCAAGCGCCGCCAGAACGGCTATAACGTGCTCTACCCGATGGGCTGGGACGCTTTTGGTCTGCCCACCGAGAACTTCGCCATGAAGAACCACATCCACCCGGCCATCGTCACCAAGAACAATGTGGACCACTTCCGCCAGCAGCTGAAGGCTCTGGGCTTCTCCTTCGACTGGGACCGTGAGATCAACACCACTGACCCCGAGTACTACAAGTGGACCCAGTGGATCTTCCTGCAGCTGTACAAGAAGGGTCTGGCCTACAAGAAGGAAATGAACGTCAACTGGTGCACCGGCTGCAAGTGCGTACTGGCGAACGAAGAGGTCGTCAACGGCGTCTGCGAGCGCTGCGGCAGCGAGGTCGTCCACCGCGTCAAGAGCCAGTGGATGCTGAAGATCACCGCCTATGCCGACAAGCTCATCGACGGTCTGGATGGTCTGGATTACATCGAGCGCGTCGCCACCCAGCAGAAGAACTGGATCGGCCGCAGCCACGGCGCAGAGGTCAACTTCGGCACCACCGCAGGCGATACCCTCACCGTCTACACCACCCGCTGCGATACCCTGTTCGGTGCGACCTACATGGTCGTCTCTCCCGAGCACGCCATCGTCAAGGAGTGGCTGGAAAAGGGCATCCTCAAGAACGCCGACGCAGTCAAAGCCTATCAGGCCGAGGCGGCCCGCAAGAGCGACTTTGAGCGCAGCGAGCTGAACAAGGAGAAGACCGGCGTCCGTCTGGAAGGCGTCATGGGTATCAACCCCGTCAACGACAAGGAGATCCCCATCTTCATCTCCGACTACGTCCTGTCCACCTACGGTACCGGCGCCATCATGGCCGTGCCTGCCCACGACACCCGTGACTGGGAGTTCGCCAAGAAGTTCGGCCTGCCCATCATCGAGGTCGTCAAGGGCAACACCCCCTCCAACCTCGACGAGGCGGCCTTCACCGATGTGGCCACCGGTACGCTGGTCAACTCCGGCTTCCTCGATGGCCTGTCTGTCACCGACGCCAAGAAAAAGATGATCGAGTGGCTGGAAGCCAACGGCAAGGGGCAGGATAAGGTCAACTACAAGCTCCGCGACTGGGTCTTCAGCCGTCAGCGCTACTGGGGCGAGCCGATCCCGATGGTCAAGTGCGAGAAGTGCGGCTGGCAGCCCCTGCCCGAGAGCAGCCTGCCTCTGACCCTGCCCGACATCACCGACTTTGAGCCGGGCCCCGATGGCGAATCTCCGCTGGCCCGTCATACCGACTGGGTCAAGACCACCTGCCCCTGCTGCGGCGGCCCTGCCACCCGCGAGACCGACACCATGCCGCAGTGGGCCGGTTCCTCCTGGTATTTCCTGCGCTATATGGATCCTCACTGCAAGGACGCCATCGCTTCCAAGGAGGCGCTGGAATACTGGTCTCCGGTGGACTGGTACAACGGCGGCATGGAGCACACCACCCTGCATCTGCTCTACAGCCGCTTCTGGCATAAGTTCCTCTACGACATCGGCGTCGTGCCCACCGCAGAGCCTTATCAGAAGCGCACGGCCCACGGCATGATCCTCGGCCTGAACCCCCACAGCTTCGTCAACCTGCCCGCTGAGGAGCAGGAGAAGCTGCTGAAGGAGTACGGCAGCCAGAAGGCCGCCGAGAAGGCGCTGGAGGAGAAGTACGGCGAGATGGCCCGCCATCCTATCGTCAAGATGTCCAAGTCTCTGGGCAACGTCATCAACCCCGATGAGGTGGTGGATACCTACGGTGCCGACACCATGCGTCTGTATGAGATGTTCATGGGCGACTTCGAGCAGGCTGCACCGTGGCAGACCTCGGCCATCGCAGGCTGCAACCGCTTCCTCGACCGCATGTGGGCACTGTCCGACAAGCTGGTGGAGGGCGAGGGCTACCGTCCTCAGATCGAGACCCTGATGCACCAGACCATCAAGAAGGTGGGCGCGGACATCGAGGGCCTGAAGATGAACACCGCCATCGCCCAGCTGATGACGCTGGTGAACGCTCTGTACGACAACGGCGGCGCGACCAAGGCTGAGTTCGAGACCGTCGTCCAGCTGCTGAACCCCTTCGCTCCCCATATGACCGAGGAGCTGTGGGAGAAGCTGGGCCACAGCCACGACGAGCAGCTGGCCTACTATCCCTGGCCCAAGTACGAGGAGGCCAAGTGCGTCGAGTCCACCGTGGAGATCGCCGTGCAGGTCAACGGCAAGGTCAAGGCCCGTCTGAAGGTGGCCGCAGACATCACCTCTGAGGACGCCATCGCCGCCGCAAAGGCTGACCCGGCCGTCGCCGAGGCTCTGGCTGGCAAGACTGTGGTGAAGGAGATCTACGTCAAGGGCCGTCTGGTCAATCTGGCAGTCAAGGGCTAAAGTTTTTTCAAAAAAACTTTCTGAAAAAGGTTGACGAACGCATGAAAATGCGCTATACTGTCTACTGTTAGTTACCATGTAACAACGAAATTCCTGCCTCACGGTCCAAGGGAGGGAATAAGATGTCGGAAATTCGTGTTAAAGAGGGCGAGTCGCTGGAGAGCGCACTGCGTCGCTTCAAGCGTAGCACTGCCCGCAGCGGTGTGCTCGCAGAGGTCCGTAAGCGCGAGGCTTACGAGAAGCCGTCTGTTAAGCGCAAGAAGAAGTCCGAAGCAGCCCGCAAGCGTAAGTTCAAGTAATTAACTGCTTGGAATCGCATTGTTGCTTTAGATTTCAAACGCGTTGCTAACGCCGATGTAGAGGAGCCTGAACTTCAGGCTCCTCTATTTTCATTTACGGCAGAGAGCAGAGAAAGGGAAAGCCGTTATGCTGATCACGCCCGAATATGTGTTTAAGGATGTCACCCACATCACCCTGGAGTTTCTGGCAGAAAAGGGAATCCGCGCCCTTGTGCTGGACATCGACAACACCCTCACCGCCGACCGCAGTCAGGAGCTGCCCGACGAGGTGGCCGGGTGGCTGACCCGGATGCGGGAGGCCGGCATCGGCCTTACCATCGTCTCCAACGGCGCAGAGAAGCGGGTCCGCCCCTTCGCCCAGAAGCTGGGGCTGGCCTATCTCTATCGCTCGGCAAAGCCCCTGCCCTTCGCCCTGATGGCGGCCCGCCGCCGGATGGGCGTGAAGCGCCGGGAGATGGCGATGGTGGGCGACCAGCTCTACGCCGACCGGATGGCGGCGGCCCTCTACGGCATCCCGGGGCTGATGGTCATTCCCCGCGGCCCTGACCTCGGCGCACAGGTGGTGCTCAAGCGCAAGTGGGAAAAGCGCCACTGGCAGGAGTATTACGACCGGGGAGGGAAGACGCTGTGAGCGAGTGTGATTGGAAAATACGGTTCGGCACCGCCGGTACCAGCGACAGCTTCGAGGCCAAGGGCTACAAGACCAGCCTCGACATCCCCGCCTACACGGCAGAGATGGGGCTGGACGCTTTTGAGTACCAGTGCGGCCACGGCGTCCGCCTCGGGGTGGATAAGGCCCGGAGGATGGCCGCAGACGCCGCAGAGCGGGGCATTCTGTTCAGCGTCCACGCACCTTATTATATCAGTATGTCCAGCCTTGAGGAAGAAAAGCGGCTGAACAGCGTCCGCTACCTCCTCCAGAGCGCCGAGGTCTGCCGGGCGCTGGGCGGCAGGCGGATCATCTTCCACTCGGGCAGCTGCGGCAGACAGAGCCGGGAAGCTGCCCTCGAAAAGGCGCTGGACACCATGCGCCGGGCTGTGGAAGCGCTGGATGAAGCGGGCTACGGCGATATGACCCTCTGCCCCGAGACCATGGGGAAGATCGGCCAGCTGGGCACGCTGGACGAGGTGCTGGCCCTCTGCGGGGTGGATGAGCGCATCACGCCCTGCATCGACTTCGGCCACCTGAACGCCCGGACGCTGGGCGGCATCCAGTCCAAGGCGGACTACGCCGTCCTCCTCGACCATCTGGGTGAGGCACTGGGAGATGAGCGTGCCCAGCGCTTCCACGTCCACTTCTCCCGCATCGAGTTCTCCGCCGGGGGCGAGAAACGCCACTGGACCTTTGCGCAGACTCAGTTCGGCCCTGAGCCGCAGCCCCTGATGGAGCTGCTGGCCGAGCGCAGGCTCGCACCGGTCATCATCTGCGAGAGCGCCGGCACGCAGGCCGAGGATGCGCAGGCGATGAAGAGGATGTATCAAGAGGCGAAGGGATGACCTCTTTGCACTTTTTGCTATTTTCAGCGTCTTTTTTGCCGAAACCCCTTGCCAAACGGCGCGGGATTGGGTAAAATAAATAGAGATATGCGTAATGCATCTGAGACATTAAACTAATGGAGGAATTCCTATGATTTCTGCAGGCGAGTTTCGCAATGGCGTGACCTTTGAGCAGGACGGCCAGGTTCTTCAGGTCGTCGAGTTCCAGCACGTCAAGCCCGGCAAGGGCGCTGCCTTTGTCCGCACCAAGACCAAGAACGTCATCACCGGCTCTGTGGTCGAGACCAGCTACAACCCGACCGCTAAGTTCCCGCAGGCTTTCATCGAGCGCAAGGACGTGACCTACAGCTATGAGGATGGTGACCTGTACCACTTCATGGACAACGAGACTTACGATGACATCCCCGTCAACGCAAGCGATGTGCCCGATAACTTCAAGTTCTGCAAGGAGAACGAGCTGTGCAAGCTGCTGAGCTACAAGGGCAAGGTCTTCAGCGTTGAGATCCCCAACTTCATCGAGCTGGAAGTCACCCAGACCGAGCCGGGCGTCAAGGGCAACACTGCCACCAACACCCTGAAGCCCGCTACCGTCGAGACCGGTGCTGAGATCCGCGTCCCCCTGTTCATCAACGAGGGCGACCACATCCGCATCGATACCCGCACGGGCGAGTATATGGAGCGCGTCTGATACGTTATCGATAAGACCGGGCAGCGGGCAACCGTTTGCCCGGTTTTTTCATAAAATGCTGTTTTGCGATAGGAGGTATTCCCTATGAAGGAAAAAGCTGCATACCTGAAGGGCCTGATCGATGGCCTTGGCATTGATGAGAGCACCAAAGAGGGCAAGGTCATCAAGGCTATGAGCGAGCTGCTGAGCGAGATGGCCGAGACTGTGGACAGCATCGACGAGGATGTCACCCATGCCTACGACCAGATCAACGACCTGAGCGAAGAGCTGGAAGACCTTGAAGCAGACCTGTACGAAGAGGACGACGCCGAGGACGAGGAAGAGGAGGACGACTCTGACGACGAGACCGAGGCCGACGACAACGCGGATGTGGCAGGTGAGCCTTACTACGAGGTGGCCTGCCCGGCCTGTGGCAAGACCGTCTATGTGAGCGAGGATGACCTCGACGTGGGCGAAGCCATCTGCCCCAGCTGCAAGGTGGCCTTTGAGGTCGCACTGGAAGACCCCGAGGACGACGAAGCAGCCGAGCAGGACGGTCCGGTGCAGTACGAAGTGACCTGCCCCGCCTGCGGCGCGACCTCCGTTGTGGACGAGGAAGCCCTGCTGGATGGCGAGCCTGTCTGCCCCAACTGCGGCAAGCCGCTGGACTTTGAGGTGACGGAGGAGTAAGCCCCGCCGCCGTTTCGGAAAACACAAGCCAAAAAGCGCCCCCGGAACTTGTTCAAGCTCCGGGGGCGCTTTGCTTATCTTATAAGGTACGGAGAGGCGGCTTACATCTTCTCAGGGACATTGATCTTGAACATGGTCAGTGCGTTGAAGATGACATTCTTGACGCCGATGCAGAGGGCCAGACGGGCCTGCTGGACGGCGGGGTCTGCGCCCTGAATGCGGCAGCTGCCGTAGAAGCGGTGGAAGGCGCTGGCGAGGTCGATGACGAAGCGGTTGATGCGGCTGGGGTCGTACTTCTCGGCGGCCATGACGATCTCCTGCGGGTAGGCGGCCAGCATCCGGATGAGGTCCATCTCAGACGGCTCGGTCAACAGGGTGGCGTCGATCTGCTCCGCGCCTGCGAAGGCCACGCCTTCGCTCTCCATCTTCTTAAGGATGGAGCAGATGCGGGCGTGTGCGTACTGGACGTAGTAGACCGGGTTGTCGTTGTCGGTCTTGACGGCCTGATCGAGGTCGAAGTCGATGCCGCTGCCGGCGTCGTGCATATTGAACAGGAAGCGGGCGCTGTCGATGGGCACCTCTTCCAGCAGGTCGGTCAGGGTGATGGCGTTGCCGGTGCGCTTGGACATACGGACGGGCTGGCCGTCCCGCATTAGGTTGACCATCTGCATCAGGACGACGTCGAGATCCTCGCCGTGGAGGCCGATGGCGTCCATAGCGCCCTTCATGCGGGCGACATGGCCGTGGTGGTCTGCACCCCAGACGTCGATGGCCTTAGCAAAGCCGCGGGTGGCCAGCTTGTTGTAGTGGTAGGCGATGTCGGCGGCAAAGTAGGTGGGGATGCCGTTGGCGCGGACGAGGACCTCGTCCTTGGCCTCCTCCTCGGTGCCGTCGTCGGTCTTCTTCTTGTTGACGGTGCCGTACTTGGCGGCGTACTGGGCGCTGCGGTACATCACAGCGCCGTCCTCGGCCTTATAGCAGGCCCCCAGCTCCAGCAGCTTGTTCACCACGGCCAGCACAGCGCCGGACTCGTGGAGGGTGCTCTCGTGGAACCAGACGTCGTAGTCGATGCGGTACTTGCCGAGGTCGCGCTTGAGGGCAGCGATGTTCTTGGGCAGGGCGTAGGCCACGAGGGCGTCCTTGAGGGCGGCGAAGGCCTCGCTTTCAAAGAGGGTCTCCTCGTCCATCCCCTTGCAGGCAGCAACGTACTTGTCACCGTTCTGCTCGGCAAACTCGCCGGCCAGAACCTTGATGTCGCCGCCCTGATAGCACTCGGCGGGCAGGGGATAGGCCTCCTCGCCGCAGTACTGCTGGAGATAGCGGACGGCGAGGCTCTTGCCGAACTTCTGGATCTGGTTGCCCGCGTCATTGATATAGAACTCGCGGGTCACGTCGTAGCCCGACCAGTCGAGGACAGCGGCCAGACAGTCGCCCAGAGCGCCGCCGCGGGCGTTGCCCATGTGCATGGGGCCGGTGGGGTTGGCAGAGACGAACTCCACATTGTACTTTGCGCCCTTGCCGTGGTCGGTGCGGCCATACTCCTTGTTTGCGCAGGCACCCAGCACGACGCCGGCCCAGAAGGAGGGGGCAAGGAAGAGGTTGATGAAGCCGGGGCCGGCCACCTCGACCTTGGCGAAGACGCCGCCGGTCAGGTCGGGCAGGTGGGCGATGAGGGCGTCGGCGATCATCTTGGGGGCCTTGCGCCAGGTGCGTGCACCGGCCATGGCGATGTTGGAAGCGATGTCGCCGTTCTTGACGTCGGCAGGGATCTCCACGATGAAGGTGGGCAGCTCAGCCTCGGGCAGAGCACCGTCGGCCATTGCGGCCTTGGCGGCGGCAGTCAGCAGGGCACGGGCCTCGTCCAGCGCGGTCTGCCGGGGGTTGTAGTTCTGGTAGGTCTTTTCAAAGTCGGTCATTGGTATGATTCCTTTCATTTGAGGTGCATATCCTTAGTTGACGTGCTGTACCGTCATTTCCAGCGTGTTGCGGCTGACGATGCGGGCATCGTCGGCGTCCAGCAGGTAGCTGAAAGAGGCGCTGCCGCCTTTTTCGGTCAGCTGACAGTCGATGCCGTCGCCGGTGACGCCCAGCGTCAGAGAGCCGACCTCCGTCTCATAGTGACAGAGGTTGCGGCGGTCGCGCTCGATGAGGAGCTGGCTGTTGGCCCGCCCGAAGCGGAGAAGAGCCACTCGGCTGCCGTCCTCGGCGATCTTGATGGTGGTGGTGCAGCCCTCGAAGCCGATGGTCTGTGTCTCCTTGTAGGAGATGTAGTAGCTGCCGTTCTTTTTGGTAAAGCTGCCCCGGGTCATCAGCTCGATGTGGTCGCGGTCCTCCTCGCGGATGACGCCCTCGTTGTCGAACTGGTCGATGGAGCTTTTGATGCGGATGATGTAATTTTCAATGGGTGATCTGCTCACAGTTTTGTGTCCTTATCAGTATTTTTCAATGGCGACCTGATCGATGAGTCCACCCTTGTACTCCCCGAGGAAAAGGTCGGCGGTCTGGGCGAAGCTGTCGGGCACGTCGCTGACGTAGAAATGGGCCTCGCCCTTTTCGTGGTCACCCTTCAGGCCGTGCTCGCTGAGCGTCCGTTCCAGATGATGGGCGGCGGTCTGGGCCGGGTCCACGAGGGTGACGTTCTTGCCCATGTACCAGCCGATCATCTCCTTGAGCAGGGGATAGTGGGTGCAGCCGAGGATGAGGGTGTCCACCCCGGCCTCCCGCACCTCGGCCAGATACTGCGCGATGACCAGACGGGTCACCTGCTGCTTGTCGAGGGCACTGTGGTCCACATAACCGGCCTCCACGAGGGGGACGAAGAGGGGACAGGGACGGGCGGTGATCTCCACGCCGGGGACAAGCTTCCGCAGCAGGGTCTCATAACTGCGGGAACGGATGGTGGCCGCCGTGCCGATGACACCGATACGGCGGTTGCGGGTGACGAAGGCGGCCTCCCGGGCGGCGGCGTCCACGACGCCCAGATAGGGGACGGGGAGCTTCGCGGCCTCGGCGGCGGGGTAGATGCTGGACACCGTGCCGCAGGCGGCCATGATGCACTTCACATCCTTCGACAGCAGGAAGGCGATGTCCTGCCGGGCGTACTGCAAAATAGTCTCAGGGCTGCGGCTGCCGTAGGGGACGCGGCCGGTATCGCCGAAATAGACGATGTTCTCGTGAGGGAGGCGCTTGCGCAGCTCCCGCACGCCGGTCAGCCCGCCAAGGCCGCTGTCGAATACGCCGATGGGACGGTTATCCATGCTGCTTTTCCGTCCTTTCCAGAGCCAGAGCGATGAGGCGGTCGATGAGGGCGGGCACGGGGATGCCCTCGTGCTCCATCAGCTTGGGATACATACTGATGGGGGTAAAGCCGGGGAGGGTGTTGATCTCGTTGATGAGGACGCGGCCGGTGTTCTTCTCTACGAAGAAGTCGCAGCGGGCCAGACCCTCGCAGCCCAGTGCGGTGTAGGCCATGGCGGCGTAGGTCTTCACCTCGTCCAGCTTTTCTTCGGGCAGCTTTGCCGGGATGACCACCTGACTGACGCCGTTCTTGTACTTGTCGTCGTAGGTGTAGAATTCCGCACCTGCCAGAATTTCGCCCGGGCGGGTGGAGACGGCGGGGTCGGAGCCGATGACGGCGCACTCCACCTCGTGGCCGTCCACGAAGGCCTCGAAAACCACCTTGCGGTCGTTTGCCAAAGCCAGACGGATGGCCTCCTTCAGCTCAGTGCGGTCGTGGGCCTTGGTGATGCCCACGCTGGAACCGGCGTTGGCGGGTTTGACGAAGATGGGCCAGCCCAGCTTGGCGATGACGCCGTCACAGACGCCCTCGGGGTCGCACTCGATCTCCCAGCGGGTGGCGGAGAGCCACTTGGTGTGGGGGATGCCGGAAGCGTCGAACATAGCGTTGGCCACTGCCTTGTCCATGCAGACGGCGCTGGCCAGAACGCCGCAGCCGACGTAGGGGATGCCGGCCAGCTCCAGCAGGCCCTGCACGGTGCCGTCCTCGCCCCACAGGCCGTGGAGGACGGGGATGACCACATCGGCGCGGACCTTCTCCACCTGCCCGGCGGGGGTGAAGAGGATGAGGCCGTGGTCGGCGCGGTCGGGGCTGACCACGCAGGGCATATTGCCCGGAAGCTCTTCCCAGCTGCCGTCGGCCATCTGGGCCGAGGTGGCTTCGGTGTAGAGCCAGCGGCCATCTTTCGTGATGCCGATGGTCAGCAGCTCGTAGCGCTGGCGATCGAGCTGGTCCACGAAGGTGCCGGCGGACACGCGGCTGACCTCGTGCTCACTGGACATCCCGCCGAACAGGACGACGACGCACATTTTATGTTCAGAATCGGATAACATAATCGATCTCTCCTGATCTCAGGGCCGCTGCACCCGGCAGACAGGCCCAAAATTTAGTCTATATCCATAGATACACTTATTATATAATATTTATGTCCGGGATGCAAGCGCCGCTGCACAGACAGGCCGGGAGAAAGAAAAAGCAAAAAACCAGAAAAAACGCAGGATTTCCGCTTGACGAATGGAAAAAGACGTGATACAATGATAACACCTCTTTTGCGGGGTTATTAAGTGCGCCTGTTTAGAGGGCACACCCGCAAGCCGAGGGAGGTTCAAAACAACCGTTATAATGGAGGTGTCAACAAATGACCGTTAAAATCACTCTGGCCTGCACCGAGTGCAAGCAGCGCAACTACAACACCACGAAGAACAAGAAGAACAACCCCGATCGTCTCGAGATGAAGAAGTACTGCCGCTTCTGCAAGAAGCACACCGTTCATCGCGAAACCAAGTAAGAAAGGCGGACAACATCATGGCAGACAAAACCGAGAAAAAGCCGGGCTTTGTGGCCAGAATGAAGGCCGCCGTGAAGGGTTTTGCCGCAAATGCGGCAAAGTTCTTCCGCGACACGAAGAGCGAGCTGAAAAAGGTCGTGTGGCCGTCTAAGGCGGACATCAAGACCAACACCGTCGTGGTGCTCGTGACTGTGGCGATCGCAGCCGTCGTGATGATCGCACTGGATGCCGTCTTCGGCGGTGTTCTGGGCCTTGTCATCGGCGCTTGAATCATCTTGAAACGGAGGGTCAACCAGAATGGAAGAGCAGTCCAATGAGGCTCTTTGGTATGTCGTGCATACCTATTCCGGCTACGAAAACAAAGTGGCAACGGACTTACAGACTATGGTGGAGAACCGCCGCCTGCAGGATCTGATCTGCGACATCAAGGTCCCGACCGAGATGGTCCCTGAGATCAAGGACGGCAAGGAGCGTATGGTGGAGCACAAGCTGTTCCCCGGCTACGTTCTGGTCAAGATGGTCATGAACGACGACACTTGGTATGTCGTGCGCAACACGCGCGGCTGCACCGGTTTCGTCGGCCCTGCCTCGAAGCCTGTCCCCCTGACCGCTGAGGAAGTGGAGAAGATGGGCGTCGAGAAGGCGGCTCCGCTGACCGTCGATTTCAAAGTCGGCGATACCGTGCAGATCACCGCCGGCCCTCTGGAAGGCTTTATGGGCCTTGTGGAGGGGATCGATACCGAGAGCTTCAAAGTCAAGCTCAAGGTCAATATGTTCGGCCGCGAGACGCCCGCAGAGGTGGACATCGCGCAGGTCGAGCTGCCGTAACCAACCGGCACAGACCGTTCTACCAAGGTAAGACCGCAGTGCGGTTCTTATAGAGCGTGCACATCGGGTGCGCGCTCGTGGGAGGCGCGGAGACACCGCGCCGCAACTCACCACAGATTTTTGGAGGTGCATTTACTATGGCACAGAAAGTTACTGGCTACATTAAGCTGCAGATCGAGGCCGGCAAGGCGACTCCGGCTCCCCCTGTTGGCCCTGCTCTGGGTCAGAAGGGCGTCAACATCATGGCCTTCACCAAGGAGTTCAACGAGCGTACGAAGAACCAGATGGGTTATGTCATCCCCGTCGTCATCACCGTCTACGCTGACCGCTCCTTCAGCTTCATCACCAAGACTCCTCCGGCAGCTGTTCTGATCAAGAAGGCCGCTGGCATCAACACCGCTTCCGGCAAGCCCAACAAGGAAAAGGTCGCTACTCTGACCGCCGCTCAGGTGGAAGAGATCGCCAAGACCAAGATGCCCGACCTGAACGCTGCTTCTCTGGAAGCTGCATGCAGCATGGTCCGCGGCACCTGCCGTTCCATGGGCATCACTGTCGAGGGCTGAGACATAAACAGTGGGAGGGCATAACACTGCCCGCATGACCACACAGGAGGATATACAATGAAACATGGCAAGCACTATGTCGACGCTGCAAAGCTGGTCGATTCTACTAAAATGTACGATGTGAACGAGGCTCTGGAGCTGGCTTGCAAGACCGCTTCTGCCAAGTTCGACGAGACCGTCGAGCTGCACGTCCGTCTGGGCGTCGATGGCCGCCACGCTGACCAGCAGGTCCGCGGCGCTGTCGTCCTGCCCAACGGCACCGGCAAGACCGTCCGCGTCTGCGCCATCGCAAAGGGCGCTGCTGCCGCTGCTGCTGAGGCAGCCGGCGCTGATATTGTCGGTGATGATGAGCTGATCGCAAAGATCGCCGGCGGCTTCATGGACTTCGACGTTGTCGTCACCACCCCCGACATGATGGGCCGCGTCGGCCGTCTCGGTAAGGTGCTGGGCCCCCGCGGCCTGATGCCCAACCCCAAGGCTGGTACTGTCGCTCCCGATCTGGGCAAGGCAGTCACCGAGGCCAAGGCTGGTAAGATCGAGTACCGTCTGGACAAGCAGAACATCATCCATGTCCCCGTGGGCAAGGCTTCCTTCGGTGCAGAGAAGCTGTACACCAACCTGGATACCGTCATGAGCGCCATTGCAAAGGCTAAGCCCGCCGCTGCAAAGGGCACTTACTTCAAGAGCGCTACCATCGCCACCACCATGGGCCCTGGCATCCGTCTCAACACCCTGAAGTACGGCGTCTGATTTTTGGATCAAGAGTACTTTTTTGAAAAAATTCAAAAAAGTACTTGACAACTCCGCACGTTTGCGGTAAAATAATTATGCTGTTTTTGAGACAGCAGGTGCTGGAGTCCAGCGTAAGGCTATGCCGCCTGCCGAGAAACGTGCGTAAAGTTGCTTTATGCCTCTTTCTCGGCCAAGTGCGGGAAAGAGGCTTTTTTCGTTGCTCACCAGCTTTCGATATAAGTTTTTGAAACGAGGTGAAACCGAATGCCCAGTGCAAAGATTCTTTCTGAGAAGCAGGCTTACGTCGCTGATCTGAAGGCAAAGTTTGAGAGTGCGGTTTCCGGCTGCGTCGTCGCTTACGGCGGCATCAACGTCGAGAACGACACCAAGCTCCGTAAGGAGCTGCGTGAGGCAGGCGTCGATTACATGGTCGTGAAGAACACCATGCTGCGTCTGGCTGTCAAGGGCACTTCTCTGGAGGCCCTGGCTGAGCAGTTCAAGGGCGATACCGCTATCGCTTTTGCTCACGAGGAGGACCCCATGTCCGCTGCCCGCATCCTGTGCAAGTATCAGGATGGCGATAAGTCCAAGAAGTTCGTCGTGAAGGCAGGCTTCATGGAGGGCAAGGTCATGGACGCTGCCGAGACCAACGCCATCGCAAAGCTGCCCAACCGCGAAGGCATGCTGTCCATGTTTGCAGGCGCCCTCACCAGCACTCTGTCTGGTCTGGCTGTTGCAATGCAGGCTTATGCCGACAAGCAGGAGGAGCCTGCTGCCTAATGGCTGCATGACCGCTGCTTAAAACACATCTGAAACAAACAACAAACCATTTATATTGGAGGGTTACTACTATGGCTTCTGAGAAGATTACTGCCATCATCGACTCCGTCAAGGAGCTGTCCGTTCTGGAGCTGAAAGAGCTGATCGACGCATACTGCGAGGAGTTCGGCGTTTCTGCTGTTGCTGCTGCTGCTCCCGCTGCTGCTGGCGCTGCTGCTGCCGCTGAGGAAGAGAAGACCGAGTTCGACGTCATCCTGGTCGAGGCTGGCGCTGGCAAGATGGGCGTCATCAAGCTGGTCAAGGAGATCACCGGTCTGGGCCTGAAGGAGGCTAAGGCTATCGTTGACGGCGCTCCCAAGGCTGTCAAGGAGAAGGCTTCCAAGGCTGAGGCTGACGACATCAAGAAGAAGCTGGAGGATGCCGGCGCTAAGGTTGAGGTTAAGTAATTTAATCTCCCCGAAGTTGGCTTCTTGAATTTCGATTCTTGAACAAAGAGGCGCTCTCGCTGCAAGGCGGGAGCGTCTTTTTTCGTTTGTGCTTGACAAACCCTGCGCGGGTGTGTTATCTTTTAGATGTTAGCTGACCCTTCTGCTGACGGATCTTGTGGAGCACCACAGTGCGGAAGGGAAGAAAAGCTTTTTGCCGACCGTCTGGGCAGCCTTGCGTAATGGTGCGCAAAGCTGCCTTTTTTGTTATCAAGGAGGATGCTGAACATGAAGTCTGACATCGAGATCGCACAGGAAGCCAAAATGAAGCCCATCGCAGAGATCGCCGCCGGTCTGGGCCTTGCCGACGAGGACGTGATCCCCTATGGCCGCTACAAGGCCAAGATCAACCACCGCCTCATCCATAAGGCCTCGAAGCAGGGCAAGCTGATCCTCGTCACGGCCATCAGCCCCACCCCCGCAGGCGAGGGCAAGACGACCACCAGCGTGGGTCTGGCCGACGCCATGAATGCGCTGGGCAAGAAGACCATGCTCTGCCTCCGCGAGCCTTCCCTCGGCCCCGTTTTTGGCGTCAAGGGCGGCGCAGCCGGCGGCGGCTATGCGCAGGTGGTGCCGATGGAGGACATCAACCTCCACTTCACCGGTGACCTTCACGCCATCGGCGCAGCCAACAACCTGCTGGCCGCGATGATCGACAACAGCATCCAGCAGGGCAACCCCCTGAACATTGACCCCCGCCGCATCACTTGGAAGCGCTGCATGGACATGAACGACCGTCAGCTCCGCTTCATCGTGGACGGTCTGGGCGGTAAGGTCAACGGCACTCCCCGGGAGGACGGCTTCGACATCACCGTCGCCAGCGAGGTCATGGCCATCTTCTGCCTCGCTACCAGCATCTCCGACCTGAAAGAGCGCCTCGCCAAGATCGTCTGCGCCTACACCTACGACGGCAAGCCCGTCACCGCCGGGGAGATCGGCGCGGCCGGTGCCATGACCGCCCTGCTGAAGGATGCGCTCGACCCCAACCTCGTCCAGACCCTCGAGAACAACCCCGCCATCATCCACGGCGGCCCCTTCGCCAACATCGCCCACGGCTGCAACAGTGTCATGGCCACCAAGCTCAGCCTCTCGCTGGCCGATTACGTCATCACCGAGGCCGGCTTCGGCGCAGACCTCGGCGCGGAAAAGTTCCTTGACATCAAGTGCCGCTATGCGGGCATCGCACCCAGCGCCTGTGTGCTGGTGGCGACCCTCCGCGCCCTCAAGAGCCACGGCGGTGTGGCAAAGGCGGACTTGAACGCTCCCAACCTCGAGGCCGTCAAGAAGGGCGCAGCCAATCTCGTCCGCCACATCGACAACATGAAGAACGGCTTCGGTCTGCCCGTGGTGGTGGCAATCAACGCCTTCCCCACTGACACCGCCGAGGAGCAGGCCTACGTCGAGCAGGTCTGCGCCGAGCAGGGCGTGCCCTGCGTCCTGAGCGAAGTCTTTGCCAAGGGCGGCGAGGGCGGCAAGGCGCTGGCAGAGAAGGTGCTGGACATCATGGAGGACTGCTCCGTCCAGTACACCTACCCGCTGGAGATGCCCCTGAAGGATAAGATCAGCGCCATCGCCACGAAGATCTACCGCGCCGACGGCGTGAGCTACAGCGCTGCTGCCGCCAAGACGCTGGCCGAGCTGACGGAGATGGGTTACGGCGATCTGCCTGTCTGCATCGCCAAGACCCAGTACAGCTTCAGCGACAATGCCAAGCTCACCGGCGCGCCCACCGGCTTTACGATGGAGGTGCGTGAGGTGCGTCTGGCTGCGGGTGCCGGTTTCGTGGTGGTCATCTGCGGAAACATCATGACCATGCCCGGCCTGCCCAAGAAGCCCGCTGCCGTGGGTATCGATGTGGACGCCGACGGCAAGATCACAGGCCTGTTCTAAACGAAATTTCGTTCCATTCCTGCCCCTGCTGTCCTTCGGGACGGCGGGGGCTTTTTTGTAATATAGCCCAAAAAGTTAGCCGATAATTGTGCACCTTGCTCTGAAACTGTGTACAAAGGGTGTGAGATTTGAGAAAAAAGTCTTCATGTGGTTTACAAAAGTGTAACAAACTGTTATACTTTACAGCAGTGAATAATAACTGAAGGGATGAGTCAAACATGGAATGTGCGCCGCACCGGATGTGTAAGAAACTGATGGCCCTTGTGCTGTCGCTCGTGATGATGGCTGTGATGCTGCCGGGAGCGCTGGCCGTAGACCTCAATGTGGACGCAGGCTTCTACTTCAAACAGAGCCGGGGCGGAACCTGTACGCTGGCTTCTGCCGCCATGATGCTTCGCCGCCGCGCTTTTCTGGACGGCCTGACCGACTGGACGGATGTGACCGAGAACAGCGTCCGGGGCAGTGCATGGTCCGGGGGACTGGCCCACAGCTTCAACTATAATGCTATGCAGGTGGGCTACGCCACCCTGCCCTCCGGCACGGAAGCCAAGAAGCAGACGCTCATCCAGCTGCTGGCCGAGCACCCCGAGGGCATCGTCCTCTATGACCGCAGCCGTCCCCACGCTGTTCTCCTGACGGATTACACCGACGGCGTCTTCTATTGCTCCGACCCGGCCGGGAGCGTTTCGCTGGGCCGCGTGCCCATCTCGGCGGCAAGCATCTCCATCGCGGGGGCGTCCTGCTACTGGTACATCACCTCGGATCAGAATAGTGTCACGGCCTCGCCGGACAGCCTCCGTTTGGAAGGGATGCACTACCCGGTCAACATCCGCACCGGAAAGGGTATGAGCGTGAGCGGCATCGCCGCCAGCGCCTCGAACGCCGTACTGACGGAGGTCGAGGTGGTCATCCTTGACGCCAACGACCAGACCGTCCAGAGCGCCGAAGCGGCCCCCAACGTGTCCAGCTGGTCGCTGAAGAACCTCGACAGTCAGATCCGCTTCGGTGAGCTGCCGGAGGGCAGCTACACCTACATGGTCGTCCTGACGGACTCCAATGGGCAGACCCTCTGCTTCATGAGCGACTTCACGGTGTCCGGCAGCGCCAACAGCACCGCTGTCTACTGGTCGGTGCAGGATCCCTCCGGCTCGAAGGTGAGCCAGATCGTTCAGGAGGTCGAAGCGGCAGCTGTCGAGGCAGTGGAGTCTGGCTCTGAGGCCGTAGGCGAGACGAAAAAGAACATCTGGAGCTGGCTTCTGGGCTGAGTTTCCGAAATAAGAACAGGGTGGTCAGCACTTGCCGGCCACCCTGTTTTTGCGTCACCGGCAGAGCTGGGTGCCGGGGAAATAGTGGGCGAGGATGTCTGCATAGCCCTGCCCCTGCTCGGCCAGCGCCTTTGCGCCCCACTGGCTCAGGCCGACGCCGTGGCCGTAGCCCCGCGTCGTGATGCAGAAGCCGCCGTCCTGATACCGGAGGGTGAAGCAGGCGCTCCGCAGCCCCAGTGCCCGCCGGAGGGCCGCGCCGGAGACGGTCTGGCCGCAGACGGGCAGAGAGGCGACATAGCCGGAGGCCGTCAGGGTCGGTTCGCCGAACCATTGCCCGGGCGCGGCAGGGTCGGTGGCAATGCCCAGCCCTTCCGAAAGGAGCTGCCCCGTCTGCGCGGCAGAGAGGGTGAGCGTGACCTCGTAGTTGTCGGCGGACAGGTCGGTGCTGCTGTCCACCGGGACGAGATAGGGGAGGGCGCTGCCCCAGACGTTCTCGCTGGCCTCGGTGCGGCCGTTGGAGAGGGCAAAATAGCTCGTCCCTGCCGCTGCGCCGTCATAGCAGAGGACATCGCCGAGGACGGAATCCACAAGGGAGGAGAGCCGGGCATAATTGGCCTCGTAGTCGGTGCCCCAGTAGCTGTGGAGGACGGCGTCGGTCAGATAGCCCTGCCGCCGCGCCGGGTCGGCGGAGAGCCAGCTGCCGTTGGCCGCAGAGGCGTGGTCGCGGCAGTAGAGGGCGTAGCTGTGGGCTGCAACGATCTGGGCTTTGAGGGCCTCGTCCGGCCACGAGAGCGGCATCTCAGCCGCCGCTGCCCCGATGAGATAGTCCCGCTTCGGCACCTGCTGCACTTCGCTGGTGGTACTGTCCTCGATGAGAAAGAGGTCTGCATCGCCCTCGTAGGCGGCAGGAGCGGCCTCCGGGGCGGCTGGAGCGGCGCTGGACGCGGGGGAAGGAGCGACATCCGCCCTGCGGCCCAGCACCGCCCGGGCCAGCCGATAGCCCGCCAGCGGCAGAGCGCTGCCCAGCACGAGGAGCAGGGCGCAGAGGAGCAGAAAGGCTTTTTTCACTGAGAACATCCCTCCCGGACAGACATTTTACTCTCAGTCTACCGGCTGACGTCAGCAAAAAAGCGCACAAGAAAGGAATGCCTTGCATTTCAGCCGAAAGCGCGTTATCATATTCTATAAGATTCTCCCCAGAGGGGATAAAATTCGAGGATGACAGATGAATTCTTTGATCTTGGTTTCGCTTATCCTGAGTGTGCTGCTGGGCATTTTCCGGGGCATCGACCTGACGTTCTGGACGGACGCAGAAACGGGCCTCTGCGTGGTCGGTCCGGTCTGGCTGCGATATGCGGCGCTGGCTGCGGTGGTCGGCATCGCTGTGGCGGCGGGCCGCAGCAGTCAGCCGAAGCCTGACGCGCTGCGGGGGCGGTGCATCCCCTCCGGCGTCGCGGCACTGGCGGCAGCGGTCTGCTATGGAGAGACCGCTGTGTTGCGCATCCTCTGGATGCACAGCAGCGTGGTGATGCTCCTGCGCGCAGTGCTGGAGGCGCTGTGCGCGTTCTGGATGCTCGGGCTGGGGCTGAGCTGGCTGCGGAAGGATTGGAAGGCCCCCACCCGCAGCCTCACGCCCGCCGTGCTGGGCAGCGTCATCTTTTACTGGTGCGTGCTGGCCCGCTTCATGGAGAACAGCTCCAGCTGGCACCGCGTCGCCCCCACTGCGATGGTCTGGCAGCTGCTGGCGGGGCTGGTGTTCCTCTCGGCGCTGGCCCGGGCGCTCTATCTGCCCGGCACCTCCGATGGCCGCACCCTCTGCGCCGGGGCACTGGCGTCCTTCGCGCTCTGCCTGTGCTGGGAGATGCCCAGTGTGGTGCAGATGCTGGCAGAAAACGGCAGCGCCGCCCTCCTGACACCGGAGCTGCTGTTCCGGCTGGGGCTGTGCTGTGTGGGTGTGCTGGGGGGCTTGTGCGCCGTGCGGTGCTGCCGTGCTGGACAGGGTGCATAAACCCATCAGCAGCCGGTTGGTTGAATTGCTCAAAACAGCACACCATTCCCGGATAAAATAGTACAAAAGCAAAAAAGTGTGAAAACGACTTGTTAATTTTTTGGCAGGCACTTGAAACTTTTGCCGTTTTGGTCTAAAATAAGAGTACCGTGAATTATCCGAATCAGGGTAAGAAACATTTAGGAGGTACTATTAACATGGCTGTTAGAGTTGCTATCAATGGTTTTGGTCGTATTGGCCGTCTGGCTTTCCGTCAGATGTTTGATGCTGAGGGTTACGAGGTCGTCGCTATCAACGACCTGACCAGCCCCAAGATGCTGGCTCACCTGCTGAAGTACGATACCGCTCAGGGCTCCTTCTGCGGCAAGATCGGCGAGAATAAGCACACCGTCGAGGCTACCGAGGATTCCATCATTGTCGATGGCAAGGAGATCAAGATCTACGCTGTCAAGGACGCTAAGGATGCTCCTTGGGGCAAGCTGAACGTCGATGTCGTTCTGGAGTGCACCGGCTTCTACACCAGCAAGGAGAAGAGCATGGCTCACATTCAGGCTGGCGCTAAGAAGGTCGTTATCTCTGCTCCCGCAGGCAACGACCTGAAGACCATCGTTTACTCCGTCAACGAGAAGACCCTGACCAAGGAAGATCAGGTCATCTCTGCTGCTTCCTGCACCACCAACTGCCTGGCTCCTATGGCCGACACCCTGAACAAGACCTACCCCATCGTCTCCGGCATCATGACCACTGTTCATGCTTACACCGGCGACCAGATGATCCTGGATGGTCCTCAGCGCAAGGGCGACCTGCGCCGTGCTCGTGCTGGCGCACAGAACATCGTCCCCAACAGCACCGGTGCTGCTAAGGCCATCGGTCTGGTCATCCCCGAGCTGAACGGCAAGCTGATCGGCTCTGCTCAGCGTGTGCCTGTCCCCACCGGCTCCACCACCATTCTGGTCGCTGTCGTCAAGGGCAAGGACGTCACCAAGGAGTCCATCAACGCTGCTATGAAGGCTGCTACTTCTGAGTCCTTCGGCTACAACGAGGATCAGATCGTTTCCTCCGATGTCATCGGTATGCGTTACGGCTCTCTGTTCGATTCCACCCAGACCATGGTCGCTAAGATCGACGACGACACCTATCAGGTTCAGGTCGTGTCTTGGTACGACAACGAGAACTCCTACACCTCTCAGATGGTCCGTACCATTAAGTACTTTGCTGAGAACTGCTGATCACAGCTCTACGCTCAAAAGTGCTTGAGGTGGCGTGCTGAAAAGCACGGATGCCAATAAGTGAGTTCAACACCCTTCCTTTTACGGGTTTCCGTGAGAGGAAGGGTGTTTTTTGTTTATCCTTGCTTGCTGTTCGGCCCGCTTCATGATACAATAAAACAGAAGCCGCCGAACATTTTATAGTTGTGTCGTAGGAGCGAAAGCCATGAGAGCATTCGAAAAACTGAACATTGCCGTTGCGGGCACAGGCTATGTCGGCCTGTCCATCGCCACCCTGCTGAGCCAGCACCACCATGTTACCGCTGTGGACATCGTGCCGGAGAAAGTGGAGCAGATCAACCACAAAAAGTCTCCCATTCAGGATGACTACATTGAACGATACCTTGCGGAAAAGGATCTCGACCTGACCGCTACGCTGGACGGGGAAGCGGCCTACCGGGACGCGGACTTCGTGGTCATTGCCGCCCCGACCAACTACGACAGCCGGAAGAACTTCTTCGATACCTCTGCGGTGGAGGCGGTCATCCAGCTGGTGATGAAGGCGAACCCCGAGGCCATCATGGTCATCAAGTCCACCATCCCGGTGGGCTTCACGGCTTCGGTTCGGGAAAAATATCAGTGCAGGAACATCATCTTCAGCCCGGAGTTTCTGCGGGAGTCCAAAGCGCTGTATGACAATCTCTACCCCAGCCGCATCATCGTGGGTACGGATATGCAGGACGACCGCCTTGTGGAGGCGGCCCACACCTTCGCCCATCTGCTGCAGGAGGGGGCCATCAAGAAAGATGTCGAGACCCTCTTCATGGGCTTCACGGAGGCAGAGGCCGTCAAACTGTTTGCAAACACATATCTGGCGCTCCGCGTCTCCTTCTTCAACGAGCTGGACACCTATGCCGAGATGAAGGGCCTTGACACCCAGAAGATCATCGAGGGCGTCTGCCTCGATCCCCGCATCGGCACACATTATAATAACCCCAGCTTCGGCTACGGCGGCTACTGCCTGCCCAAGGACACAAAGCAGCTTCTTGCCAACTACGCCGACGTGCCCGAGAACCTCATCGAGGCCATCGTGGAGTCCAACCGCACTCGCAAGGACTTTATCGCCGACCGGGTGCTTCAGATGGCGGGCTACTACAGCTATGGGGAGGAGAACGAGTACGACGCAAGGGAGGAGAAGCCCTGCGTCATCGGCGTCTACCGCCTGACCATGAAGGCGAACTCCGACAACTTCCGTCAGTCCTCCATTCAGGGCGTCATGAAGCGGATCAAGGCCAAGGGCGCGACCGTCATCATCTACGAGCCGACGCTGGAGAATGGCACGACCTTCTTTGGCAGTGAGGTGGTAAACGACCTTGAGGCGTTCAAAAAGCGGAGTCAGGCCATCATTGCCAACCGCTATGACAGCTGCCTCGATGATGTACAGGAGAAGGTCTACACCCGCGACCTGTTCCGGAGAGACTGAGCCTCGCAGCCCGGCTTTGTCGGGCGGACGCGGGATGGAAAGGCTGCTCTTTGTCAAGCCACTGTCAAAATAGACACAATTCCAGAATATCCCGGGAAAAGTTTGTTAATAAATTATCCATCCGCCGTCCTTGCAATACACACACATTTTGTTTATAATAGTGTCATAGGGGTCAAGGCCCCGAGAGTGAGCGAAATTCGATTCCGAAGAATGAATTGAGAGGAGAATAATCACTATGGGTTTAGGTAAAAAGACGATCGACGATCAGAACTACTGCGGCAAGAAGGTCCTTGTCCGCTGCGATTTCAACGTCCCCATGAAGGACGGCGTCATCACCAACGAGAACCGTATCAATGCGGCTCTGCCCACCATCCAGAAGCTGGTCAATGACGGCGCAAAGGTCATCCTGTGCAGCCATCTGGGCAAGCCGAAGAACGGCCCCGAGGCAAAGTTCAGCCTCGCACCCGTTGCTGTGGCTCTGAGCGCAAAGCTGGGCAAGACCGTCGTGTTTGCTGACGACGACAACGTCGTGGGCGAGAATGCAAAGGCTGCTGTCGCTGCCATGAACAACGGCGACGTCGTCCTGCTGCAGAACACCCGTTTCCGCAAGGAAGAGACCAAGAACATCCCCGAGTTCTCTCAGGAGCTGGCTTCTCTGGCCGACGCTTATGTTGACGATGCATTCGGCAGCTGCCATCGTGCACACTGCTCCACCGCAGGCGTCACCGACTACATCAAGGACACCGCTGTCGGCTACCTGATGGAGAAGGAGATCAAGTACCTCGGCAACGCCGTGAACGATCCCGTCCGTCCCTTCACCGCCATTCTGGGCGGCGCAAAGGTCGCTGACAAGCTGAATGTCATCTCCAACCTGCTGGAGAAGGTCGATACTCTCATCATCGGCGGCGGCATGGCCTATACCTTCATCAAGGCACAGGGCTATGAGGTCGGCAAGAGCCTGTGCGACGACTCCAAGCTGGACTACTGCAAGGAGATGATGGCAAAGGCTCAGGAGAAGGGCGTCAAGCTGCTCCTGCCCGTCGATACTGCCTGTGTCGAGAACTTCCCTGACCCCATCGACGCTCCCGTCGAGACCACCGTTGTCCCTGTCACCGCCATCCCGGCTGACATGGAGGGCTGCGACATCGGCCCCGAGACCATGAAGCTGTTTGCCGATGCGGTCAAGGCTTCCAAGACCGTCGTCTGGAACGGCCCCATGGGCGTCTTCGAGAACCCGACTCTGGCAGCCGGCACTCTGGCGGTGGCCAAGGCAATGGCTGAGAGCGACGCTACCACCGTCATCGGCGGCGGCGACAGCGCAGCAGCTGTCCAGCAGATGGGTCTGGGCGATAAGATGACCCACATCTCCACCGGCGGCGGCGCTTCTCTGGAGTATCTGGAGGGCAAGGAGCTGCCCGGCATCGCAGTCATCCAGAACGCATAATTCCGGCATCATAAATGGGTGCGGCGGCTGTTTCGCCGCCGCACCTTTCCGTTTTTATCAATAAGAAGGTAAGGAGAACATATCATGGATAAGGCAAAGCGCAAGGCTATCATTGCTGGCAACTGGAAGATGAACAAGACCGCCTCCGAGGCTGCTGTTCTGGTGGACGAGCTGATCCCCGCCGTCAAGGACGCATCCTGCGAGGTCGTCATCTGCACTCCCTACACCGATCTGGTCACGGCTGTGGCAAAGACCAAGGGCACCAACATCCATGTTGGTGCTGAGAACGTCCACTTCGAGAAGTCCGGTGCCTTCACCGGCGAGATCAGCGCAGATATGCTGGTGGATCTGGGCGTCGAGTACGTCATCGTCGGCCACTCCGAGCGCCGCCAGTACTTCGCCGAGACCGATCAGACCGTCAACAAGCGCGCTCTGGCCGCTCTGAACGCCGGCCTGAAGGTCATCATCTGTGTGGGCGAGAGCCTGCAGCAGCGTGAGGAGGGCGTCACCGAGGAGCTGGTCCGGATGCAGACCAAGATCGCCCTGCGTGATGTCACCGCCGAGCAAATGGCAAATGTCGTCATCGCCTATGAGCCGATCTGGGCCATCGGCACCGGCAAGACCGCCACCGCCGAGCAGGCCGAGGAGGTCTGCGCCCAGATCCGCAAGGTCATCGGCGAGGTCTACGGCGAGGCTGTGGCCGAGGCTACCACGGTCCAGTACGGCGGCAGCATGAACGCCAAGAACTGCGAGGAGCTGCTGAGCAAGAAGGATGTGGACGGTGGCCTCATCGGCGGCGCATCCCTGAAGGCTCCCGACTTTGCTGTCATCGTTAACGCCGCCTCCAAGGGCTGAGCGTAAGCGCTGACGGAAAAAACACTTTCTCTGCGCCCGGCTGCGCCGCATTTCCGGCATCGAGCCGGGCGCTGTTTGTTGAACTTTCAAAGGAGACTCATTTTTATGTCCAAAAAACCTGTTCTGCTCTGTATCATGGATGGCTTTGGCTGGACCCCCAACGAGACCTACGGCAACGCCGTGGCCGCAGCCAACAAGCCCTTCATCGATTCCCTGATGGCAAAATACCCCATGACCACCATTGACGCCTCCGGCATGGCAGTCGGTCTGCCCGACGGTCAGATGGGCAACTCTGAGGTGGGCCATACCAATATGGGCGCTGGCCGCATCGTCTACCAGCAGCTGACCCTCATCACCAAGTCTATCCGCGACGGCGAGATGCTCAAGAACCCCGTCCTCGTCAAGAACATGAAGGCCGCCATCGACGCGGGCAAGGCCATCCACCTGATGGGTCTGGTGGGCACCGGCGGCGTCCACAGCCACGCAGACCACTGGTTCGGCGTGCTGGAGATGGCAAAGCATATGGGAGCGAAGGAGGTCTACCTCCACTGCATCACCGATGGCCGTGACACCGACCCCCACTCCGGCAAGGGCTTCCTCGCCGATCTGCAGGCTAAGCTGGACGAGCTGGGCATCGGCAAGATCGCCAGTGTCTCCGGCCGCTACTACGCAATGGACCGCGACAACAACTGGGACCGCGAGGAGAAGGCCTACGCAGCCTTCGTCTACGGCGAGGGCAACCACGCCGCCAACGCACAGGAGGCCATTGAGGCATCCTACGCCGACGATAAGACCGACGAGTTCGTTCTGCCCTGCGTCACCTGTGAGGGTGGCCGCGTGCAGGATGGCGATACCGTCATCTTCATGAACTTCCGCCCCGACCGTGCCCGTCAGATGACCCGTATCTTCTGCGACGACGCCTTCACCGGCTTCGAGCGCCGCGGCGGCCGCAAGCAGGTCAACTACGTCTGCATGGCAGAGTATGACGCCACCATGCCCAACTGTGAGGTCGCATATCCTCCCGTCGAGCTGAAGAATGTTCTGGGCCAGTACCTGTCCGAGAACGGCAAGACCCAGCTGCGCATCGCCGAGACCGAGAAGTACGCCCACGTCACCTTCTTCTTCAACGGCGGCGTTGAGGCTCCCTACGAGGGCGAGGACCGCTGCGTCATCCCCAGCCCGAAGGTAGCCACCTATGACCTGAAGCCTGAGATGAGCGCCCCCGAGGTAGCCGACGAATGCGTCAAGCGCATCGAGAGCGGCAAGTATGACGTGGTCATCCTGAATTTCGCCAACTGCGATATGGTCGGCCACACCGGCGTCTTTGAAGCAGCAGTCAAGGCCGTCGAGGCTGTGGACACTGCCGTCGAGAAGGTCGTCACCGCTGTGCTGAACGCTGGCGGCTGCGCCTTCCTGACCGCCGACCATGGCAACGCCGAAAAGATGAAGAACCCGGATGGCACCCCCTTCACCGCCCACACCACCAACGTCGTGCCCTTCGTGGCCATCGGCTGCGGCAACGTGAAGCTGCGCGAGGGCGGCTGTCTGGCCGACATTGCCCCCACCATGCTGCCCTACATCGGCCTGCCCATCCCGGCCGAGATGACCGGCAAGAGCATCATCGCCGAGTAAGCACTACCTGAAACAAAGTAAGCGCCCCGCAGTTCTGTTGCAAACTGCGGGGCGCTTTTTGTGCTGTGTGTTCAGCGCTCGACCCAGACGGACATCCGCGCGCTGGTGGTGATGTCACCGAGGAGGACGGTATCCATCTTGATGCTGCAGGTGACGGCCAGCGCCTGATTGGAGTCGCTGCCGGTGAGCACCGAAGCGGGCAGGTTTTTGAGGGTCAGCACGGCAGTGCCGTTGGACAGCTCGCCGCTCAGGGTACCCTCATAGTTCACCTCACCGATGCGGATGCCGGTGAGGGAACCGGTCATGTTCATGGAAGAGATCTGCTTGACCGGAAGCTCGAGGGTGAAGGTGCCGTTGGGCTGGCGGGTGAGGGTGGCTTCGCGGGCGGTGTCCACGGCGCTGTCGGCCATCGACTCCTTATCCCCGGTCTCCCGCCAGAACCGGATGCCGACACTCATCTTGACGGCGGCGGCACTGGCGCTGACCGCCAGCGTCAGGAGGAGCAGCAGCGAGACGAGGACCGCCCCGGCGCGTCTGTTCAGATGCTTTAAAGAAATCATCATATCAAAGATCGACCTTTCCAGCCGCAGGTGCGGCTCTATTCGTGCGCTCTGCGCGGAGGGGGCATTTGCTTCCTGCTGCGCAGCCGGAACGAACGAGAAGGATTTATCACCGCAAAAATAACATATTCAGAAGAAAAAGTCAATCTGCCTTGTCATTGTTTCACAAAACCGTTTCACATTGGACATATTTTGTATAGCAAAAACCGCAAATGCGGCCGAGGACGCAAAAAAGCCGCCTCCCGGCGGGCGGGAGGCGGCAGAGGTCAGGGAAGATCAGACCTCAAAGTCGGGGTCGTCCTTCAGCACATGGATGCTGGTCATAAAGGCGCTCTGCTCAGGATCCTGGAACGGAGCCTCCTTGACGTACTTGTTCAGTGCGATGGCAGTGCGGGCGGGGTCGGCGATGGTGCCTGCGCCGCCGATGCAGCCGCCGGGGCAGCCCATGCCCTCCAGCAGGTAGCCGTTGTACTTGCCCGCCTTAGCCAGCATCAGCAGCTTCTTGCACTCGGCGAGGCCCTGTGCAGACGCGATCTTGACGTCCATATCGGGGTTCCACTCCTTGATCTTATCGGCGACAGCCTTGGCGACGCCGCCGGACTGTGCGAAGCCGCGGCCTGCGCCGGAAGCATGCACCAGATCGATCTCATCGGGATCGACCTCGAGATTGGCCACATCGATGTCCTTGGCCTCGATGATGCCGGCCAGCTCCTCGAAGGTCAGCACGAAGTCCACATCAGAGCGGACGGTGCGGCGGGAAGCCTCCAGTTTCTTGGCGGCGCAGGGTCCGATGAAGCACATACGGGCCTCGGGGTCGGCCTGCTTCATCATGCGGGCAGTGAAGACCATGGGGGTCATGGTCATGGAGATGTTCTTGGCCAGATCCGGGAAAGCGGTCTTGGCCATCATGCTCCATGCCGGGCAGCAGGAGGTAGCCATGAAGTTCAGCTTGCCGGGCACCTCTTCGAGGAAGTCGTGGGCCTCGTCCACGGTGCACAGGTCAGCGCCGATGGCGACCTCGACGACGTCACAGAAGCCCAGAGCCTTCAGCGCAGCCTTGAGCTTGCCGGTAGAGGCCAGCGTCGGAAACTGGTTGACGAAGGCAGGGGCGACGAGGGCGTAGATGCGGTCGCCGCGGTTAAAGCCCTGAATGAGCTGGTAGATCTGGCCCTTGTCGGCGATGGCACCGAAGGGGCAGTTGACCAGACACTGGCCGCAGGACACGCACTTGCTGTAGTCGATCTCAGCGCGGCCCAGCTCGTCGGAGTGGATGGCACCCATGCCGCAGGCAGCGGCGCAGGGGCGCTCGGTCTTGACGATGGCGTTGTAGGGGCAGACGGTCACGCAGCGGCCGCACTTGATGCACTTGTCCTGATCGATGGTGGAGCGACCGCTCTCCCAAGTGATGGCCTTCTTGGGGCAGACTTCCATACAGGGGTGAGCGAGGCAGCCCTGACACAGGTCGGAGACCTTGACCAGCTTCTCGGGGCAGCGGTTGCAGGCGAACTTGATGACATTCACCAGCGGGGGGTCGTAATACTTATCGGCGATGGAAGCGTCCTCCAGACCGGAGACGACGCTGTTGTGCTCGTCCATGCGGCGGGTGGGCAGGCCCATGGCCAGACGCACGCGCTCCTCGACGATGGCGCGCTCAAGGAAGATGTCCTTGCGGAGCTTGCCTTCCTCACCGGGGATGATGGTGTAAGGGATCTTGCGCATCAGGTGGTTTGCCTGCTCGCCCTTGACGTTGGCATAGGCCATCCGTGCGACCTCGGTGAACACCTGGCGGCGGATCTGGATGACCGTCGTATTGATTCCTCTGAAACTCATTCCAATCTCTCCTTGCTTTGAAACAACAGAACAAAAGGCCGCCGGTACGCGGCTTTATCCGGGACGGGTCGGTACTGGGCTGCTGCAAACAGCCCGATGCCCCGAATGATCCACTTTTATTGTAACATAAACCTTTCGGGATGAAAAGGGGAAAGTCCAAAATTCGTTATGAAATTCACAACTGGTATATCTTGCACAAATGCGAATATTTGGATTTGTACAAAATAGCAAAGAAATGGCTAAGACTCAGGCCAGCTCTGCCCGGACGCGCTCGCCATCGTAACGACCCAGCCGGACATGGACGATCTCGCCGCTCTTGCGGCCCGGGGCTGATACCACGACGGGGATGTACAGCCGGGTGTAGCCGGTGAAGAGGGTGCCGGACAGGGGCGTTTCCAGCAGCACGTCGTCCTCGCTGCCCTCGTAGGCGGCCAGCACCTCGCGGCGGATGTCCTCGGCGATGGCGTTCATCTCCCGGCTGCGGGCCTGCTTCTCCCGCTCGTGCACCTGATCGGGGAAGTCGTAGGCGGGGGTGCCGCTGCGGCGGGAGTAGGGGAAGACATGGACCTTCAAAAAGCCGATCTGCTTCAGGAAATCGCAGCTCTCCCGGAAATCTGCCTCCGTCTCGCCGGGGAAGCCGCAGATGCAGTCGGTGGTGAAGCTGACCGGACGCCCGCCGTAGGCGGCACGGAGCTGGCTGACCACCTCGGCATACTGCTCGGCGGTGTAGACGCGGCGCATCCGGCGCAGCGTGGCGCTGCAGCCGCTCTGCAGGCTCAGATGGTACTGAGGGCAGAGCTTGTCCACCGCAGCCAGCCGGGTGATGGACTCGGGCGTCAGCATATCGGGGTCGAGGCTGCCCAGACGGATCCGCTCGATGCCCTCCACCTCGGCGCACTTCTCCACCAGCTCTACGAGGTCGGTGCCGGTGTCGAGGCCGTAGCTGGGCAGGGAAATGGCGCTGAGCACCACCTCCCGGTAACCGGAGGCGGCCAGCTGGCGCAGCTCGGCGAGGATGCTTTCCTCCGAGCGGCTGCGCACCGGGCCGCGGGCACGGGGGATGACGCAGTAGGCGCACTGGCGGTTGCAGCCGTCCTCCACCTTGATGAAAGCGCGGGTGTGGGTCTCGAACCGCTCCACCGGCAGCTCCTCGAACTGCTCGCCCTTGGCGTGGGGGGCGATGGCGACGATGCGCTCGTGGCCGTCCAGCAGCTTGAGCACATTGTCGAGGATGGCCTTCCGGTCGCCGTTGCCGCAGACGAGGTCAGCCTCCATGAACTGTGCCGCCTCCTCCGGGAAGGCCTGCGGATAGCAGCCGGTGAGGACCGTCACAGCGCCGGGGTTCTCGCGCTTGGCCCGGCGGAGCCACTTGCGGCTCTTCTGATCGCCGAAGTTGGTGACGGTGCAGCTGTTGACGACGAAGACGTCGGCCTCTTCGCCCTCCGGCACGATGGTAAAACCGGCGGAGCGGAACATCTGCTCCAGTGCGCCGGTCTCGTTCAGATTGACCTTGCAGCCAAGGGTATAAAAACAAACTCGCATGGGGGTGTCCTTTCCAGAACCTCTCCGGCATGGTCGGGCAGATGCGGGGCGGAGAGGCTATTACCTTATAACAAACCATCCTATTATAGCAGATTTTTCCCGGAGAGAAAAGGGCATTCCGCCCTCTTTTTTTGCATAGAATGCAATCAGACAGACATTGCGGGGAGGGACAAGGGATGGAACGAAAGAATTTTGCGGCGCTCTGTGCCGCCGTGCTCTGCTTCTGGCTGTTTGCACTGGCCCTTGGCACAGCGGAGGGGGTGGGGCTGCGGGTCGTCATGCACCCGGAGGAGAGGGCCGTCAGCGCCGATGCAGGGGAGGCGGCAGAGGGGACGGTTCTCCCGGCGGCGGCTGCCGCGCCCCAGCTCTCGCTCAACTGCCGCGCCGCCATCCTCATCGAGCAGGGCAGCGGCCGAGTGCTCTACGAGAAGAACGCCGACGAGCGGGTGCCCATCGCCTCCATCACCAAGGTCATGACCCTGCTCCTCACCTTCGAGGCCGTCCACGACGGGCGGCTGACGATGGAGACGCCGGTGCCGGTCAGTGAGCACGCCTATCATATGGGCGGCAGTCAGATCTGGCTCGAGCCGGGGGAGCATTTTACGCTGGACGAGATGATAAAGGCCATCTGCGTCTCCTCCGCCAACGACGCGGCCGTGGCTGTGGCCGAGCTGGTGGGCGGCAGCGAGCCGGCCTTCGTGGAGCAGATGAACACCCGCGCCGCTGCGCTGGGGATGGAGCAGACCACCTTCCGCAATGCCTGCGGACTGGACGCCGAGGGCCATCTTTCCACCGCCCGGGACGTGGCCGTCATGAGCCGCACCATCCTGAACACCTGCCCCGAGGTGCTGCATTATACCGGTATCTGGACGGATGCCCTCCGGGGCGGGCAGACCCAGCTCGTCAACACCAACAAGCTCCTCCGCCGGTACGAGGGCATCACCGGCCTCAAGACCGGCACCACCGGCGGGGCGGGCATCTGCATTTCAGCCAGTGCCACCCGAAACGGGCTTTCCCTCATCGCAGTCGTCTTGGGGGCACCGTCCAGTGCTGACCGCTTCGACGCCGCCACGACACTGCTGGACTACGGTTTCGGGGCCTATGAGGCCGCACCCCTGCCGAAGCTCGAGGTCCAGCCGCTCCAAATCGCGGTCAAGGGAAGCGCGGCGGGCAGCGTCCCGCTGGATTACACGGCTCTGCCCGGGACGGTGCTGGTGGAGAAGGGGACGGCCTCCGCTCTCCACACCGAGCTGACCCTGCCGCAGGAGCTGGAAGCCCCGGTGGAGCAGGGGCAGACAGTGGGCAAAGCCGCTGTTTATCAGGGCGAAAGCCTTTTGGAGGAGTATGAGGTGCGTGCTGCCGCCGATGCACCCAGAATGACCGTCCGGGATGCCGTCGGGCTGCTGTGGCAGAGCCTCGTCGGCGCGTCCTGACCGAAAACGGCGCACTACCGGCCAAAAACGGTTAGCGCAGGCAAAGAACGGCTTGGACGTTTGTATAAAAGATGTAAGAGATGACAAAACAACACTATTAAAATTGTATGAAAAGCGAGGATTTTGGCCTTGACTTTGCCCGGCGGGAACGGTACACTTATACCAAGACAAACCCTCGCCGGGCAGAGTGCCCGTAAAATGTTTTGGAGGTTTTGATAGAATGAGTCTCGCTCTGAATACGAAGCACCTCTCCAGCTTTATCAAGGAAGAGGAATACAAGGCCATCTACCCGCAGGTGGAGGCCGCACACAAGACGCTGGAAGCCAAGAACGGCCCCGGCAGCGACTTTTTGGGCTGGATGTATCTGCCCCGCGATTACGATAAGGAAGAGTTCGCCCGCATCAAGGCCGCAGCAGCCAAGATCCGCGAGGACTCCGACGTTCTGGTGGTGGCCGGCATCGGCGGCAGCTATCTGGGCGCACGCGCCGTCATCGAGGCTGTCAAGGGGATGTACCACAACGAGCTGGACAACGGCCTGAAGATCTACTTCTGCGGCAACAGCATCAGCCCCACCTATCTGAATGACATCATCGCGCTGTGCAAGGGCAAGCGCTTCTCCATCAACGTCATCTCCAAGTCCGGCACCACCACCGAGACCTCTCTGGCCTTCCGCGTGCTGCGCAAGCTGCTGGAAGACGAGATGGGCGTGGAAGAGGCCAACAAGCGCATCTATGCCACCACCGACCGCGCCAAGGGCACCCTCAAGCAGCTGGCTGACGCACAGGGCTGGCCCACCTTCGTGGTCCCCGACGATGTCGGCGGCCGCTACTCCGTCCTTTCCGCTGTGGGCCTGCTGCCCATCGCCGCCGCTGGCATCAGCATCGACGAGGTGATGCAGGGCGCAGCCGACGCCATGGAGCGCTTCTCCGTCCTCAGCCCCGACAACGACGCTTACAAGTATGCTGCCATCCGCAACATCCTGTACCGCAAGGGCAAGAGCATCGAGATCCTCGAGTGCTATGAGCCGAACTTCACCCTCATGAACGAGTGGTACAAGCAGCTGTTCGGTGAGAGCGAGGGCAAGGACAACAAGGGCCTGTTCCCCGCAAGCTGCATCTTCTCCACCGACCTGCACTCCATGGGCCAGTTCATTCAGGAAGGCGCCCGCACCATGTTCGAGACCATCGTGGACGTCAGAAAGCCCGCACAGGATCTCTTCATCGAGAAGCTCGAGGGCAACTTCGACGGCCTGAACTTCCTCGCCGACCAGAACATGAGCGTGGTCAACCGCAAGGCCATGGAGGGCACCATCCTCGCCCACACCGACGGCGGCGTGCCCGAGGTGGTCATCGAGGTGGACGACCTGTCTGCTTATAATGTGGGCTACCTCATCTACTTCTTCTGGCGTGCCTGCGCCTGCAGCGGCTATCTGCTGAGCGTCAACCCCTTCAACCAGCCGGGCGTCGAGAGCTATAAGAAGAATATGTTCGCACTGCTGGGCAAGCCGGGCTACGAGAACCTGACCGCTGAGCTGGAAGCAAAGCTGAAGTAACATCTGGCGGAACAAAAAATGATCTCCCGCCGCGAGGCGTGGAAAATACAGGAGGACAGAACTATGATTAAACTGATTGTTGGCACCAAAGGCTCCGGTAAGACCAAGGCTATGATCGACATGATCAATGATTCGGTCAAGACCTCCAAGGGCAACGTCGTTGTCGTCGAGAAGGGCATGAAGCTGACCTATGAGATCCACAATGCAGCCCGTCTCATCGATCTGGACGAGTACAAGATCGCTGGCGGCGAGATGCTGTACGGCTTCGTGGCCGGCCTGCTGGCAAGCAATTATGACATCACCGACCTGTACATCGACGGCATCCTGAAGGTGCTGGATCACGACATCAACCGTCTGGGCGTCGTTCTGGACGAGGTGGCTGCTGCCGCCGGCGACTCCGTCAAGGTCACGGTCACGGTCAGCGCCGACGAGTCTGCTCTGCCCCACGATGTGAAGAAGTACCTGTAAAACGCTGAAATTTCTGATTTGAACCATCCCAGACAGGCAGGAAACCGGAGAATTTGAAATTTTTTCGGTTTTCTGCCTGTTTTGGTGTTGACAAAGGGCTGCGTTGGCGCTATACTAACAAAGCAGCCTTTTATGAGGTGTACTATGCAATTTGACCTGAGAAAGTTTATCGTATCCGGCACGAAACCTTATGTTGCAGAGTTTCAGTGTGATTTGTCTGCCAAGGATTTTGCCGGTGCAAGGATCGAGCAGCCGGTGTCGGCCCGCTTTGAGGCGGTGCCGGATGGCGACGAGATCCGGATGACGCTGCGGGCAAACGCATTGGTGCACGGAGAGTGCGCCCGCTGCCTCGACCCGGTCGAACGGGAAGAGACGGTGCAAGCAGAGTGGACGGTCAGGGAGCGCGATCTGGATGACCCAGATTTCGACCTGCCCCTCGACGAAAAAGGACATCTGGATGTAGACGAATGGCTCTGTCAGGAGTTTATGTTCCAGATCCCCACGGTGCTGCTTTGCAGCGCTGACTGCCCGGGCTTGTGTCCCCGGTGCGGGAAGAAGATGGCCGAATGTACCTGCCCTCCGGCAGAAGCTGAGGCCGAACCCGCAGACGCAAGGCTAGCGATACTCAAATCACTGCTGAACTGACAAACCCATCAAGGAGGTGCAAAAATATGGCAGTACCTAAGAGACATCTTTCCAAGGCCCGCCGCGACAAGCGTCGCAGCAATGTTTGGAAGCTGGAGGCCCCCGCACTGGTGAAGTGCAGCAACTGCGGCTCTCTGAAGCTCCCCCACCAGGCATGTGGCAACTGCGGTTACTACAAGGGCGAGGAAGTCATCAAGAAGGGCTAATTTGCGCAGAATTGGTGGCACATTGGTGTTATGTACAGAAGGGGAGGGCGCAATGCCTTCCCCTTCTTGCTTTGTCTGGGAACGAAACTGTGAGGTGAAAGCATGGCCATCCGGATCGAGCGTGTGGAAGAGGGCAGCGAGGCCGCTGTCCTCGGCCTCGCTGGCGGCGACGAGCTGCTGAGCGTGGACGGCAACGAGCTGAACGACACGCTGGACTACGATTTTTATACCGACAGCAAGAGCTTCCACCTCAAGGCGAGGGTGGCAGACGGCATCCGGGAATGGGATGTCCGGCGGGAGGAGCGCGGCCCCTTTGGCTGCGACTTCTCCACCTATCTGGGCGACCAGAAGCACTCCTGCTCCAACCACTGCATGTTCTGCTTCATCGACCAGCTCCCGCCGGGGATGCGGGAGAGCCTCTACTTCAAGGATGACGACGAGCGGCTGTCCTTCCTGTTCGGCAACTATATCACCATGACCAATATGCAGGACCACGAGATCGACCGCATCATCAAGATGCACATCTCGCCCATCAACATCTCCGTCCATACGACGAACCCCCAGCTCCGGGTCCGGATGCTGGCCAACAAGCGGGCGGGCGAGGTGCTCCAATACCTGCCCCGTCTGGTGGAGGGCGGCATCGCCGTCAACTGCCAGCTGGTGCTCTGCCGGGGCATCAACGACGGCGACGAGCTGCGCCGCACCCTCACCGACCTGCTGGAGCTGACCCCGATGGTGCAGAGCGTGGCAGCGGTGCCCTGCGGCGTGACGGATTACCGGCAGAACCTGTTCAAGCAGACGCCCTACGACGCCGAGACCAGCGCCGCCGTCATCGACATCATGGAGGAGTTTGGGGATGAGTGCAAGCGCCGCCACGGCAAGCGCATCATCTACCCCAGCGACGAGTGGTACCTCAAGGCGGGCCGGCCCATCCCGGCCCCGGAGTTCTATGAGGACTACGACCAGCTGGAAAACGGCGTGGGAATGATGAGCCTCTTCCGGCAGGAATTTCTGGCCGAGCTGGAAAAGCCCCACCGTGTCTATGGCTCCAAGAAGCTGGACGTCGTCACCGGCACGATGGCGTCCCCCCTCATCACCGAGATGATGGACGAGCTGCACCGTCAGTACCCCATGATCGAGGTGACAGTGCATACCATCAAAAACAACTTCTTCGGCGGCAACGTCGGCGTGGCGGGCCTCGTCACGGCGACGGACATCATCGCCCAGTGCGAGGGCAGGCTGACCAGCGGCACGCTGGGGGTGCCTGCCGTGATGCTGCGGGAGGAGAAGGACACCTTCCTCGACGATGTCACCATCGAGCAGCTGGGCCAGCGGCTCGGCGTGAAGGTGGAAGTCCTGCCCGTCAGCGGCGGCGACGAGGCCAAGGCCCTGCTGCGCAGCGGCCTCCACATCGCCCGCCGGAGAAGACCGTAATCGTTACCCCTTTTGTGAAAGGAGGAACCCCCTATGAGCAAACCGATCGTAGCTGTGGTGGGCCGTCCCAACGTGGGCAAGTCCACCCTGTTCAATAAGCTCTGCGGCCAGCGTCTGGCCATCGTGGAGGATACCCCCGGCATCACCCGCGACCGCATCTTCGCCAACTGCGAGTGGAGCGGCCACGAGTTCCTGCTGGTGGACACCGGCGGCATCGAGCCGAAGGCCACCGAGGGCATTCTGGCCCATATGCGCGAGCAGGCCCAGATCGCCATCGACACCGCCGACTGCATCATCATGGTGGTGGATGTCCGCAATGGCCTGACCGCTTCCGACGAGGACGTGGCTCATATGCTGCGCCGCAGCCATAAGCCCATCATCCTTGCCGTCAACAAGTGTGATAATGTGGGCCAGACCCCCATGGAGCTCTATGAGTTCTACAACCTCGGCTTCGACGAGGTCATGCCCATCTCGTCCGTCCACGGCCACGGCACCGGCGACCTGCTGGACGCCGTCTGTGCTCACCTCGATTTCAGTGAGACCGTCGTGGAGGAGGACCGCATCCCCGTCGCCATCATCGGCCGCCCCAATGTGGGCAAGTCCAGCCTGACCAACCGCATCCTCGGAGAGAACCGGATGATCGTGGCCAACGAGGCCGGCACCACCCGCGATGCCATCGACACCCCGGTGGACAACGCCTACGGCAAGTTCATCTTCACCGATACCGCCGGTCTGCGCAAGCGCAGCAACATCACCGACGGCCTCGAGCGCTACATGGTCGTCCGGGCACTGGCCGCTGTGGAGCGCAGCCGCGTGGCCCTCATCCTCGTGGACGCCACCGTCGGCTTCACCGAGCAGGACAGCAAGGTGGCCGGTTATGCCCACGATCAGGGCAAGGCCTGCATCATCGTCGTCAACAAGTGGGACGCCGTGGAGGGCAAGGAGACCAACACGATGGAGCTGCAGCGCCGCGGCTATGCCGAGTGCTTCAGCTTTATGGGCTATGCTCCCATCATCTTCATCTCGGCCCAGACCGGCTACAACGTCAACAAGCTGATGCAGCTCATCCGGGATGTGGACAGCCAGAACGGTGCCCGCGTGCCCACCGGCGTCCTCAACGAGATGCTGGCCCGTGCGACCGCCCGGATGCAGCCGCCCAGCGACAAGGGCCGCCGCCTGAAGATCTTCTACCTGACGCAGGCCTCCACCCGTCCGCCGACGTTCGTGGCCTTCGTCAACGCAAAGCACCTGTTCCATTTCAGCTACCAGCGGTATATCATCAACCAGATCCGCGAGAACTTCGGTCTGGAGCACACCCCCATCCGCCTTGTCGTGCGGGAGCGCGGCTCCGGCGAGGTGGGCGCAAAGGACGTATAAGGGAAGGAGCCTTGCTGCATGACTGCATTTCTCATCGTGCTGGCTGTCGCTGCCGAAGCCTACCTGCTGGGCAGCGTGGACACCGGCATCCTCGTCAGTAAATACCTTTATCATGACGACGTCCGCACCCACGGCTCGGGCGCTGCCGGAATGACCAATATGCTGCGCACCTTCGGCAAAAAGGCCGCTGCCCTCACGGCGGTGGGCGATGTGCTCAAGGGCGTCGTGGCTGTCTGCCTCGGCCGGTGGCTGTTCAGCCATCTGCCCACCGATGCGGCCATCTCGCCCTATCTGGGCGTCTACCTCGCCGCCATCCTCGCCGTGGTGGGCCACTCTAAGCCCATCTACTTCGGCTTCAAGGGCGGCAAGGGCGTGCTGGTGGCCGCTGGTGCCATCCTCGCCGTCCAGCCGGTGCTGCTGCCGGTGCTGGCGCTCATCTTCCTCGCCTGCCTGCTGCCCACCGGTATGGTGTCGCTGGGCAGCATCACGATGGCTGCAGCCTATCCGGTGCTGACGCTGGTGTACAGCCTCCTGCACGGCCTGCCGACGCAGGACGTCGTGGTCTGCACCGTGGGCGCTGCCATCGTGGGCGGCATGGTCATCTGGATGCACCGCACCAATATCCAGCGCATCCGGGACGGCAAGGAGTACCGTTTCGGTCAGAAGCACAAGAGCAAGTAACCGCAAAAAGCAACGCCCCGCAGGGCGCTCGTTTCATCGAGCTGCCTGCGGGGCGTTTTGCTGTTTGGCAGAGTTATTCCGCGTCGGCTTCCTGAAGGGTCTCGGTGTTGTCCTCGTACTCGGGGTCTTCGATGGCGATGGTCTTTTCCCGTTCAGCAGACTTGCTGCTGAGGTGCTTGCGCAGCCGGGCGGCAAATTCGTCTTCCGGGATGCCGCTCTGGGAGGGGGTGAGGTCGGGTGCGGGGTGGCCATCGGGCAGGTGAGCGCCGAAGGCCGGGACGAAGAAGAATTTCCGCACGACGAAGATGAGGGCGATGGCCCCCACGCTCAGCAGATTCTCCAGTGCAGATTCGTGGCCCACCACCATGTGGCGTGCGATGGCGTAGAGCAGCACTTCGAGGCTGGAGCCGGGGCTGTGCTTGGCCAGCATCTTGATGAACTCGATGCCGATGACGATGTCCAGTGCGCGCTGTAAGAAGATGCTCACCTCGACGTCGTTGCCGTCGAACAGCAGACCGGGCATCCATTGCAGCAGGGGGATCATCGACAGCAGCAGGCCGATGAGGACGAGGCCGGACAGCAGGATCTCGAGCAGCGTGGCGGCGCTGATGATCCGGTTGCGCAGTTCGGCGCGGTTGTGGCTTTCGACACGGGAATTGGACATGGCGGGGACCTCTCTTTCGAATCTGACCGGAAATATTTTATAGCAAACCAACTTTTTAATGCAACAGCAACAATGTTGGTTTGCATATCGCAGATATGCTGCTTCAGTTGTGCTAATTTCTAATCTTGCGATACAATAGTTTGATTCTATTGTAACAAAAGTGAAAAGTGAAGTCAATTCTCCGGAAAAGAAAGTAAGCCGCCATGAAAAACTGGAATCGATAGTAGCACAAAAAGGCCGTCCGCACCCCGGAGAGGGTGCAGACGGCCTTTTTGCAGACCGGGAAAAACTTATGCTTCAGCGATGGCCTCGATCTCGCAGAGCACGCCCTTGGGCAGGTCCTTCACCGCCACGCAGCTGCGGGCAGGCTTGGAGGTGAAGTACTTGGCGTACACCTCGTTGAAGGCGGCAAAGTCGGCAATGTCGGCGAGGAAGCAGGTGGTCTTGACCACCTTGTCGAAGCCCACGCCCGCAGCCTCAAGGATGGCGCCTACATTGCGGCAGCTCTGGTCTGCCTGTGCAGCGATGCCCTCAGCGACCGCGCCGGTGGCGGGGTCTACCGGGATCTGGCCGGAGGTGAAGACGAGGCCGCCCACGGTGTAGCCCTGAGAGTAGGGGCCAATGGCGCCGGGGGCTTTTTCGGTGCTGATGATGTTCATATCGATTACCTCACTTGTCCTGAATAGGGATGTCTCCCGCAAAAGGGGAGCGGATGCCAAGAGTCTACCACCAACGGCCTCTGCCGTCAACTGTTGCTGGGGAGAAGATTTTTCAGGAGATTTTAGAGATATTTGCAAAATTGCCTTGACAAGAAATAAACTTTTATGATAATAATAGGATATGAAACTAACATTTTAACGAAAAAGAACGCAGGCGCAGCGCAGGCAGGGCAGTCCGCTTTGCGCAGGCGCATTTCTTTTTTGCAGAAAAAACGATTTCTGAACCACCGGGAGGGGCAGAAAAGGATATGTCGATTTTAGTGCATGATTCAAACAAAGCGGCCTGCCGTGCGGCGGCAGCCGCCTTGCAGCAGGGCTGCCGGGCCGCGCTGGTGCGTCCGGCGGGCACCGGCAAGGGCCGCATCGTGTGGGAGATGCTGGCAGAACAGCCTGACACCCGCGTCCTCTGGGTGGCCTCCTGCGCCGCGCGGCTCGAACTGCGCCGCGGGCTGGCGAAGGAGCTGGGCAAAACGCTGGACGGCAGCGTCCGGCTGATGGACTGTGAGCAGCTGGCTGCACAGAGCGCGCTGGGCTGGGTGGCGCTGGCAGAGTTCCGGCCCGGTCTGTTGGTGCTGGACGGCTGGCGGGAGATGAGCGCACGGGACTGGACGGACTGCGTCCAGCTCCTGTTCCGCCTCTGCCCGGAGGCCAAGGTGCTGGCGCTGGCCGAGCCGGACGCCCCGGGCGAGAGCTGCCGCGCTGCCGAAGAGCTGCTGGGCGATGCTGTGGTGGAGCCGCTGACGCTGGGCGGGGCACTGGCCGATGGGCTGCTGCCCATGCCGGCCTCCTACACGGCGCTGCTCTGGCCGCAGGAGACCGCAATGGCCCGCCTCCGCGCCGAAGTGAAGAATCTCCGCGTGCCCGGCACGCCCGACCCCAACGCCGAAAAATATCAGGCACTGAGCCTTGCTGTGGAGCAGATGCCCTCCGTGGAAGTGCTGCTGGCGCGGTGGCTCCCCGATGCCGCCGGGCGGTATCTCGTCCTCTGCGAGGATGCCCAGACGGCGGCGCAGATGGCCCAGCAGGCCGAAGCGCTGTTTGGTGCGGGGGTGCATACCTGCTGCGCCGATGCGCTTTCCAGCGATGCAGAACCCTTCCTGACCGACGAGGCCGACGCGCTGCGGCTGCTGGTCTGCGTCAACAGTCCTGCTGTCGAGACGCCGCTGACCGGCATTTCAGGCGTTGTCCTCGTCCGCCGCACCGCTGAGGCACCCGCCTATCGGCAGATGCTGGCCCGCGCCCTCGCGGCCTGCGGCAGTGTGCCGGTGGCAGAGCTGAGCGCTGCCTTCGAAGGACTGACCTGCGTGCCGCAGCTCCGGAAGGAGTGCGGCGAGAAGCCATTCCCGCTGTCTGAGCCGCTGTCCGCCTGCCGCCGGGCCTACCGGCAGCTTCGCCGGGCACTGGACGCCGAATGGGAGCGCTATTTTGCCGCCGCGAAACAGATGGCCGCAAAGAAGCTGCCGCTGGATGTGCCCCGCGCCTACACCTTTGAGGGAGTGGCCGTGGGCCGCTGGCTGGAAAACCAGCGCCTCGTGCGGGCCGGAAAGAAGAATGGCCGCCTCACTGCCGAGCAGGTCGCCCGGCTGGACAAGATCGGCATGAACTGGAAAAAGCGCCTTGAGCTGGCGTGGGAGAACGGCTGGGCCTCGGCCCGGCGGTACCGCGACAGCCACGCCGACCTTCTGGTGCCGGTCCACTATAAAGATAAGAACGGCTTCGCGCTGGGCGAGTGGATCGTCTACAACCGCCAGCGCTATCAGGGCGGCAGCCTCTCAGATGACCGCATCGAGCGGCTGGAATCGCTGGGCATGGTGTGGGACACCGGCAGCATCCTCTGGGAAAAGAACTATGCCGCTGCCGTCCAGTACCATCTCGAGCACGATGACCTCGAGATCCCCGTCAAGTACGTCACGCCGGACGGCATGGCGCTGGGCGTCTGGCTGGGCAGCCAGCGGGCCGCCTATAAGGAAGGAACCCTGACCGCCGCCCAGATCGAAAAGCTGGAAGCCCTCGGCGTGGACTGGGCGAACCGGAACGACCGCAAGTGGCAGACTGCCTACGAGGCCGCCGTGAAATATTACAGCGCCCATGGCAACATCGATGTGCCCACCGAGTACATTGATGAGGACGGCATCCTGCTGGGCAAGTGGGTGTCCCGCCAGCGGTATGCATGGCAGAACCCCGAGCGCAGCAGTGCCCGGGTCACGCCGGAGCGGAAAGCCCTGCTGGATGAGCTGGGCATGATCTGGGAAAAGACCGACTCGTGGCAGCACCGCTACGAGCTGGCGGCGGCATACAAAAAAGAGCACGGCAGTCTGGCCGTCCCGGCGCAGTACCGGACGGAGGACGGCATCTGGCTGGGCAGCTGGCTCTCCCGCCAGAAGCTGATGCTGCGGGAGGGCAAAAAGCTCTCCGCGGAGCGCTGCGCCGCCCTCAGGGAGCTGTTTCAGGGCGAGAACACCCGCCGCCTTACGGCCACTGTGCCGCCTGCGTGCAGCGTGCGGGAGCAGAACTGGCTGGACAACTATCAAAGCGCCAAGCGCTATGCCGAAAAGAAGGGCACCCTTCTCGTGCCCGCCGGATATGTAGACGAGAGCGGCTTCCGGCTGGGCGTCTGGATCTCGAATCTCCGCGCTGCCCGCAAGGCCCGGCCTGAGTCCTTTCAGGTCACGCCGGAGCATATCGCCATGCTGGACGCCATCGGGATGCAGTGGGACGCCAGGGAGGCCAAATGGGACGGGGCGTTCCGCCGCGCCGAGGAATACCGCGCCGCCCACGGCGACCTTCTGGTGCCGGTGAACTACAAGACCGGCGACGGCTTCTGCCTCGGCGACTGGGTCCGCCGGATGCGGGAGAGCTATGCCGCCGCCGATGACCGGCTGACAGCCGCCCACATCCAGAAGCTTGAGGCGCTGGGGATGGTCTGGACGATGCCGCAGGAGAGCTGAGATATTGCTTTTTGAGGTGAGGTGTGCTATACTTCCTCTCGTCTGAATAGAAAACAGCAGGTGCCTGCCGCCAAGGGCTTGTCCTTTGGCCGGGAGGGTAAAAGGGAAGCGGGTGAGAGTCCCGCGCGATCTCGTCACTGTGATAAGGGAGTCCGCTGCCTTGGCGCACGTCGTCGGTCACTGGGAGCTTTGCTTCTGGGAAGGCGGCAGCGGATGATGAGCTTTCAGTCAGGAAACCTGCCCGCTGTTGGTACAGGAGCGCCAAGCTCCGGATCACGAGGAATTGGTCGTACCAAAAAGCCCGAATCGTTCAAAGGGTCTTTTTGCTGTGCCTTCCGCGCGGCAGAAAGGCCCTTTTTCGTTTGAGCTGGCCCCCGTTTCGTACCCTTTCTATCGGAAATACCGATCCCACCCAAACAGAAAGGACTCAAAACAATGCGTAAAGCAACCAACAAGAACTGGCAGCGCGTCACCGCCGCTGCCGCCGCACTGGCCCTGTGTGCCGGTGTGCTCACCGGCTGCGGTGCATCTTCTTCTACTGCTGCCAGCAGCGCCGCAGCAAGCTCTGCTGCCGCCAGCGAGGTGAGCAGCGAGGAGGCCGATGAAATGGCAGCAAAGAACGTGGCAGATCTCATCGACGCCATCTATGTGCAGGAGCGCAACGAGAACACCGACGCCCAGTGCGAGGCCGCCAAGGCCGCATGGGACGCCCTGACCGACGCCCAGAAGGAGCTGGTCGAGGGTGAAGAGGCTGACCCCGATTACTTTGGCCGCGACACCGGCGATGCCTCCAAGGACGACCCCCGCAATGAGGACAACATCGGCGACAACGAGATCCTCGTCGTCAGCTTCGGCACCTCCTTCAACGACAGCCGCGCAGCGGACATCAAGGGCATCGAGGATGCCATTCAGGCCGCTTACCCCGACTGGTCTGTCCGCCGTGCCTTCACTGCACAGATCATCATCAACCATGTGCAGGCCCGTGACGGCGAGAAGATCGACAACATGGAGCAGGCTATGGAGCGCGCTGTCGCCAACGGCGTGAAGAATCTGGTCGTCCAGCCCACCCACCTGATGCACGGCGCGGAGTACGACGAGATGATGGAGCTGGTGGACAGCTACCGCGACAAGTTCGAGTCTGTCGCTGTCGCCGAGCCTCTGCTGGGCGAGGTGGGCAGCGATGCCACCGTCATCAACGCCGACAAGGAGGCTGTCGCCAAGGCAATCACCGCTGAGGCCGTCAAGACCGCTGGCTTCGACAGCGTGGACGCCGCTGCTGCGGATGGCACCGCCTTCGTTTTCATGGGCCACGGCACCTCTCACACCGCAAAGGTGAGCTACAGCCAGATGCAGGCTCAGATGAACGCTCTGGGCTACAAGAACGTCTTCATCGGCACCGTTGAGGGTGAGCCGGAGGAGACTGCCTGCGAGAACGTCATTGAGGCCGTCAAGGCCGCCGGCTACACCAAGGTCGTCCTGCGTCCCCTGATGGTCGTTGCAGGCGACCATGCCAACAACGATATGGCGGGCGATGACGATGATTCCTGGAAGAGCCAGTTCGAGGCCTCCGGTGCATTCGACTCCGTCGAGTGCCAGATCGCAGGTCTGGGCGAGATCGCTGACATCCAGCAGCTCTACATCGCACACACCAAGGCCGCTGTCGATTCCCTGAACGGCTGATTCTGACCCTATGATTGCCCGGAAAGGAGTGCCTTTTCGGGCAATTTCTTTTTCGGCCTGCTTTGAAATCAGGCCATTGCGTGTTATAATCTTTTTGGTACGATATAAGTCGAGGTAACTGCTATGAAACTGAAAAATAAATGCTCTCTTCTGCTGGCCGGTGTGATGCTGGCCGGTGCACTCGTCGGCTGCGGCGCATCCAGCGCCCCGGCCAGCTCTGCCGCTTCCTCCGAGGCGGCGGCCTCCTCTGCCGTGAGCGAGGCTGCTTCTGCCTCCGCTGAGGCGGCGCTGCCCGACGGCACCTACACCGCTGATTTTGACACCGACAGCTCCATGTTCCACGCCAATGAGGCATTCGACGGAAAAGGCACGCTGACCGTGAAGGACGGTCAGATGACGCTCCACGTCAGTCTCGCCTCCAAGAACATCGTCAACCTCTACGTCGGCACGGCAGAGGACGCGGCCTCCCACGAGGCCGACTGGCTCCAGCCCACCACCGATGTGGTGAACTACAGCGACGGAACCTCGGATGAGGTGTACGGCTTCGACATCCCGGTGGAGGCACTGGACACGGACTTCTCCGTTGCCATCCTCGGCAAGAAGGGCAAGTGGTACGACCACACCGTCAGCGTCCGCAATGCACAGCCCACGATGGAGGAGGCCCTTGCCGACGGCGCCTACACCTGCGACGTGACCCTTGAGGGCGGCTCCGGCCGCGCCACCGTGGAAAGCCCTGCGGCCCTGACCGTGGCCGACGGCAGGATGACCGCCACCATCGTCTGGTCCAGCCCCAACTACGACTATATGCTGGTGGACGGCGAAAAGTATCTGCCCACCAACACCGAGGGCAACTCCACCTTCGAGATCCCCGTCGCCGCCCTCGACACCCCGCTGGATGTGGTGGGTGATACCGTCGCCATGAGCACCCCGCACGAGATCGAGTATACGCTGACCTTTACGCTGAAGTAAACCGCTTCGCAGACTGAGAGGTTAAAGCCTATGAAGCGCCGCAATTTTCTGAAAGCCCTGCCCGCCGCCGCACTTGCCCTCGCTGGCTGCGGGCAGGCAGAGACCGCCCCGGCCAATACGGCCTCTCTCGTGTTCGACCACAGCTATCCGCTGGACTATGCGGCTCAGTTCTCCGCCGACTGCTATGAGGGGGGATATGTGCTGGTGAACATCCCGGACAGCGGCAGATTCCTCATGATCCCCGAGGACGCGGCAGAGGTGGATGACCTGCCCGCCGATGTTGTCCCGCTCCGCCAGCCGCTGGACAACATCTACCTCGTCTCCACCTCGGTGATGGATCTCTTCGTCCATCTGGATGCGCTGGACTGCATCGCCCTCTCTGGCACCAAGGCCGAGGGCTGGTATGTGGAGGAGGCCAAGCAGGCCATGCAGGAGGGCCGCATCGCCTACGCCGGCAAGTACAGCGCCCCGGACTATGAGCGGATCCTTGCTTCCGGGTGCAGCCTCGCCATCGAGAACACCATGATCCTCCATGACCCTGCGGTCAAGGAACAGCTGGAAAAGTTCGGCGTGCCGGTGCTCATCGAGCGCTCGAGCTATGAGAGCGGCCCGCTGGCCCGGATGGAGTGGCTCAAGCTCTACGGCATCCTGCTGGGCAGGACCGAGCAGGCGGAGGAAATTTTCCGCCAGAAGGTGGAGCAGGTGGCCCCCATCCTCGGGCAGGAGAGCACCGGAAAAACGGTGGCTTTCTTCTCCATCACGTCGAACAACCTCATCACCGTCCGCCGCACCAGCGACTATGTGGCCCAGATGGTGGGGATGGCGGGCGGCGTCTACATTTTTGACGACCTCGAGGGGGACAGCCCGGGCCAGTCCACCATCAAGCTGCCCCTCGAGACCTTCTACGCCCGGGCCAAAGACGTCGATGTCCTCATCTACAACAGCACCATCGAGGGCGTCGTGGAGACCCGTGACCAGCTCATCGAAAAGTGCCCCATGCTGGAGGAGTTCAAGGCTGTCCAGTCCGGCGACTGCTGGTGTACGGCCCAGAGCCTGTTCCAGCAGAGCATGGAGCTGGCCGACCTCATCTCCGATATGAACCTCGTTTTTACCGAGGGCAGGCCCGACCCGGCCTCCCTCCGCTTTTTGCAGCAGATCGTATAAAAGGAGCATTGCCATGACCACCACACGCCGCCTCAGCCTCGCCTACCTCGCCCTCACGGCGGGGCTTGCGGTGCTGTTCGCGCTCAACCTGTTCTGGGGCAGCGTGGAGCTGACGCCCGGGGCAGTGGCTGCAGCCCTGCTGGGCCGGGGTGGGGATGCGCTGGCTGTGGGCATCGTGCTGCAGCTGCGCCTGCCCCGGGCCGTCATGGTGGTGCTGCTGGGCGCGGCCCTCTCCGCAGCGGGTTACCTTTTGCAGACCTTCTTTGCCAACCCCATCGCAGGCCCCTTCGTCATGGGCGTGTCCAGCGGCGCGAAGCTGGCCGTGGCCCTCACGATGGTAGTCTTCCTGCAAAGGGGGCTGCTTACCGGTTCGGCCACCCTCATCATCGCGGCCTTTGCGGGCGCGATGGCGGCGATGGCCTTCGTGCTGGTGGTGGCCCGGCGGGTGCCCCGGATGAGCATCCTTGTCATCTGCGGCATCATGATCGGCTACATCTGCTCGGCCATCACCGACATCGTCGTGACCTTCGCGCAGGACTCCAACATCGTCAACCTCCACAACTGGTCGATGGGCAGCTTTTCCGGCATGACGTGGGCCAACGTGGGCGCTGCGGCCTGCGTGGTGCTGCCCGCACTGGCAGCGGCATTCCTCCTCTCCAAGCCCATGGCAGCCTACCAGATGGGGGAAAGCTATGCCCGAAGCGTCGGCGTGCCGGTGCGGGCCTTCTCGACGGCCCTCGTGCTCCTTTCCAGCCTCCTCTCCGCCTGCGTGACGGCCTTTGCCGGGCCGATCTCCTTCGTGGGCATCGCGGTGCCTCATCTGGTCAAGAGCCTGCTGGGCAGCGCCAAACCCCTCTATGTCCTGCCGGGCTGCTGCCTTGGCGGGGCGGCGTTCTGCCTGCTCTGCGACCTTATCGCCCGCAGCCTGTTCGCGCCCACCGAGCTGTCCATCAGCTCGGTGACAGCAGTTTTTGGTGCACCGGTGGTCATCTGGCTGCTGGTGCGCCGCCAGACAGAGGGAGGCCGGGAATGAGCGCAGAAAAAGCCTTCTGCCGCACCGATGACCTTGCCATCGGCTACGGCAAAACGCCCCTGATGGAGCACATCCGCCTCGGAGCCGAAAAGGGGAGCATCCTCACCCTCATCGGACCCAACGGTGCGGGCAAATCTACCCTCCTCAAGACGCTGGCGGCCCAGCTGGCCCCGCAGGGGGGCGCTGTCCTGCTGGACGGAAAGAGCCTTGCGGACTACTCCGGCCCTGAGCGCGCCCGGAAGATGGCCCTGATGGTGCCCCACACCCGCCGCACTGAGTTGACCACCTGTTTCGAGATGGCCTCCGCCGGGCGCTACCCCTACACGGGGCGGCTGGGCGTCCTCTCGGCGGAGGACAGGCGGCAGGTCCACGCCGCGCTGGCTCTCGTGGGGGCCGAAGCGCTGGCGGGACGGGACTTCAACTGCATCAGTGACGGCCAGCGCCAGCGCGTGCTGCTGGCCCGGGCCATCTGCCAGCAGCCGGAGCTGATCCTGCTGGACGAGCCGACGTCCTTCCTTGACATCAAGGGCAAGGCCGAGCTTCTGGCCATCCTGAAGAGCCTCGCCCGGGACAAGAAGATGGCCGTCATCCTCAGCCTCCACGAATTAGAGCTGGCCCAGAAGATCTCGGATAAGGTCGTCTGCGTCTCGGCGGCGGGCGTCTCGGACGTTATGACGCCCGGACAGGCGTTTGCCCGGGAAAACATCTGTAAAATTTATGATTTGAGCGACGAGCAGTACGCTTTTCTGTACGGTGAAGCGAAAAAGCCCGCCGAGACGGGGCAGTCCCGCTTTGAGCACTATGTCCGCAGCGGTCAGAAGCTCCTGCGCTGCGGCTACACCACCGGCACCTGCGCAGCGCTGGGAGCGGCGGGCGCAGCCCGTCTCCTCCTCACTGGCCGCGCCCCGGAGACGGTGGCCCTCCGCACCCCGAAGGGCATCGTGGTGGAGGTAGAGCCGATCTTCTGCCGCCGGTCGGGCGAGGGGGCAGAGTGCGCCATCCGCAAAGACGGCGGCGACGATGTGGACGTGACCACCGGCCTGCCGGTCATTGCCGGTGTGACCCTCCGGCCGGAGCTGGCCGGAGAGGTGCGCATCCACGGCGGCGAGGGGGTGGGCCGGGTGACGAAGCCCGGCCTCGACCAGCCGGTGGGCGAAGCCGCCATCAACCACGTCCCCCGGGCCATGATAAAGGAGGCGCTGGAAAAGGAGGCGGAGTCTGCCGGATATGCGGGCGGCTTCGATGTCACCATCTCCATCGAGGGCGGGGCCGAGACAGCCAAGCGCACCTTCAACCCCCACATGGGCGTGGAAGGCGGCCTCAGCGTCCTCGGCACCAGCGGCATCGTCGAGCCGATGAGCCAGCAGGCCATCCTCGACACCATCCAGCTGGAGATGGGGCAGGCCGCGCTTCGGGCAGGGACGCCCCGGCGGCTCATCCTCGCCCCGGGCAACTACGGGCTGGACTATCTCCACGAGAATCTGCCGGCCCTGAAGTGCATCCCGGTGGTCAAGACCTCGAACTTCATCGGCGATGCGCTGGATATGGCGGCGGCGTCAAAATTCGAGCAGGTGGTGCTGGTGGGCCACATCGGCAAGCTGGTCAAGCTGGCGGGGGGCGTCATGAACACCCATTCCCGCACGGCGGACTGCCGCACCGAGCTGCTCTGCGCCCACGCCGCTCTCTGCGGCGCGTCCCGGGACGTCTGCGCGGCCCTGATGAGCGCTGCCACCACCGACGCCTGCATGGAGATCCTAGACAAGGCGGGGATGAGAGAGCCGGTCCTGTCGAGCCTGCTGGACGCCATCCAGCTCCACCTCGACCGCCGCGCCGCCGGGGCGTTCCGGGTGGGCGCGGTGCTCTTCTCCAACCAATACGGCCCGCTGGGCCAGACCAAGACTGCAAAGGAGCTGCTGGACGAATGGAAAAACGGAACGGCGTCTTGTACGGCGTCAGTGTAGGCCCGGGCGACCCGGAGCTGATGACCCTGAAGGCGGTCCGCTGCCTCGAAAAATGCCCGGTCATCGCCGCACCCCAGACCGCCGGAGGCCGGATGCTGGCGCTGGACATCGCCCGGGGCGCGGTCGGGCTGGACGGCAAGACCATCCTGCCCCTGCGCTTTGCCATGAGCCGCGACCCGGAGGTGCTGCGCGCCTCCCATGAGGAGGCTGCCCGGGCGGTGAAAGAGTATCTGGATGCCGGGCAGGACGTCGCCATGCTCAACCTCGGCGATGTCTCGGTCTATGCCACCTTCGGCTATTTGCAGGAGATCTTAGAGGCGGAGGGCTATAAGACCGTGAGGATCCCCGGGGTGCCAAGCTTCTGCGCCGCCGCGGCCCGGCTGGGCCAGCCCCTGACGGGCGGGATGGAAGCGCCTCTGACCATCGCCCCGGGACGACACGCGGCCGAGGTACTGGCCGCACCGGGGACGAAGGTGCTGATGAAATCGGGCTGTCAGCTGCCGGAGACGCTGGCCGCACTGGCCGAAGCCGGGCTTCTGGGCTGCAGTGCGATGGTCTGCAACTGCGGCCTGCCGGACGAGGAGGTCTGGCCCGACCTGTCTGCCTGTGATGCCAGCCGTCCGGCGGGCTATTTTGCAACGATCTTAGTAAAGGAAGGGTAACAGATATGGTTCATTTTGTGGGAGCGGGGCCGGGTGCCCCCGACCTCATCACCCGTCGGGGCGCGGCCCTGCTGGCCGATGCCGACTGCATCATCTATGCGGGCAGCCTCGTCAACCCGGCCCTGCTGGGTCTGGCAAAGCCCGGCTGCGCCATCTACAACAGCGCCGAGATGACGCTGGAACAGGTGCTGGACACCATCCGCGCTACAGAGCAGGCGGGTGGCACCACCGTCCGCCTCCACACCGGCGACCCCTGCCTTTATGGGGCCATCCGGGAGCAGATGGATGCGCTGGACGCCGACGGCATCCCCTACGATGACACCCCGGGCGTGTCCAGCTTCTGCGGCGCAGCGGCGGCGCTCTGTGCCGAGTACACTCTGCCCAATGTGAGCCAGACCGTCATCATCACCCGGATGGAGGGCCGCACCCCCGTCCCCGAGGCCGAGCAGCTGGCAAAGCTGGCCGCGCATGGGGCCACCATGGTCATCTTCCTCTCCATCGGGCTGGTGGACAAGGTCCAGCAGGCCCTCCTTTCCAGCGGCGGCTACCGCTCCGACACCCCCGCCGCAGTGGTGTATAAGGCCACATGGCCGGAGCAGAAGGTGGTGCGGTGCACCGTCTCCACGCTGGCCGAGGAGACCCGCAAAAACGGCATCACCAAGACGGCCCTCATCGTCGTGGGCGATTTTCTGGGGCGGGATTACGACCGCAGCAAGCTCTACGACCCTGCCTTTACCACCGAGTTCCGGCAGGGGACGGAGGCCGGAAAATGAGCTGTGCGTATCTGGCCTTTACGGCAAGGGGCGAGGCACTGGCCCGTCGGCTGGCGGAGGCCCTGCCCGGCAGCGTGAGCCGCTGCGGCGGGGAAGTGACTCTGAAGGGCTGGACGGCGGAGCACTTTGCACAGAACGAGGCGCTTATTTTTGTAGGAGCTGTGGGCATCGCCGTCCGGGCCGTCGCGCCTTATTGCAAAAGCAAGGCCAGCGACCCGGCGGTGGTGGCTGTGGACGAGGGCGGGCAGTTCGCCGTGCCCCTGTTGTCGGGCCATCTGGGGGGCGCGAATGCGCTGGCCCGGGCGCTGGCGGAGGTCTGCGGCGCGGTGCCGGTCATCACGACGGCCACCGATGTCAACGGCCTTTTTGCCGTGGACCTCTGGGCCAAGGCGCAGGGCTGCGCCCTCCTTGAGCCGGAGCGCATCAAGCGCGTCAGCGGCGCTCTGCTGGCCGGACAGACCGTCCGGTACTGGTCGGCGTGGCCGGTGGCGGGGGAGGCCCCCGCCGGGGTGGAGCGGGCCGGGACGCCCGAGGCCGCCGATTTCGCCCTCACCCTCACGCCGGAGGGCGGGGCGCTCCACCTCGTGCCCCCCATCGGGGTGCTGGGCGTGGGGTGCCGCCGGGGCACGACGGCAGAGCGGCTGGAAGAGGCGTTCTCGGCCTTCTGTGCCTCGTCGGGCCTCAGCCCGGCGGCAGTCTCGGCGGCTGCCAGCATCGACCTGAAAAAAGAGGAGCCGGGGCTTGCACAGTTCTGCGAAGCCCACGGCTGGCCCATCACATTCTATTCGGCAGACCAGCTGCGGGCCGTGCCGGGGCAGTTCACCCCCTCGGCCTTCGTGGCCGGTGTCACCGGCGTGGACAACGTCTGCGAGCGGGCAGCGGCAAAAGCCTCGGGCGGGGCGCTCCTGCTGCCCAAGACAGCGGGCGGCGGCGTGACGCTGGCGCTGGCCGTCCGCCCCTTTGCACCCGATTGGAGGACAGAGCAATGAGTGAGAACCGAAAGACCGTGTTCGTCGTGGGGCTTGGCCCCGGCGGCGGACAGTTTCTGACCGTGCAGGCGCAGAGCGCCTTGCAGCAGGCCGAGGTGTTGTGCGGCTATACGGTCTACATCGACCTTGTGCGCCCCCTCTACCCGGAAAAGGAGTGCTACGCCACCGGCATGACCCGGGAGCTTGACCGCTGCCGCTGGGCGCTGGATACCGCCCGGGCAGGCCGGGACGTGGCGCTGGTCTGCTCCGGCGACGCCGGGGTCTACGGCATGGCAAGCCCTCTTCTGGAGCTGGCCGAGGCGTATCCGGATGTTGATGTGGAGGTCGTGCCCGGCCTGACCGCCGCCCTCAGCGGCGGGGCGGTGCTGGGGGCACCGCTGGCCCACGATTTCTGCGTCCTCTCTCTGTCCGACCGCCTCACGCCATGGGAGGTCATCGAAAAGCGTCTGGCCTGCGCGGCGCAGGGCGATTTCGCGCTGGCGCTGTACAATCCCTCCTCCAAGGGCCGCCCCGACTACCTGCGCCGGGCCGTGGACATCCTGCTGGCCCACGGCAAGGCCCCTGACACCCTCTGCGGCTGGGTGCGGAACATCGGCCGGGAGGGACAGGAAAAGCAGCTCCTGCCCCTCAGCCAGCTCCGGGACACCGAGGTGGATATGTTCACCACCGTCTTTGTGGGCAACGCGGCCACCCGTGCGCTGAACGGGCGGATGGTCACACCGCGGGGGTATCGCCGATGAGAGTGGTCCTGTTCAGCGGCACCACCGAGGGGCGGGAGCTTTCCCGTCGGCTGGCAGAGCTTGGCCTTGAAGTCACCGTCAGCGTGGCCACCCCGCTGGGGCAGGAAGAGCAGGGGAGCGCCCCCGGCGTCACCGTCCGGTGCGGACGGCTCCTGCCCGATGAGATGGCCGCTCTCCTGAAGGGCGCTGCCCTCTGCATCGACGCCACCCACCCCTACGCAGTGGAGGCGACGAAGAACATCCGGGCGGCGGCAGAGTCGGCGGGGGTCGGGTATCTCCGCCTCCTCCGCCCGGCCAGCCCCCTGCCGGAGGGCTGTCTTGTCTTCGGGAGCGCCGGGCAGGCGGCGAAGGCGCTGGCGCAAAAGGAAGGAAACCTTCTGCTGGCCACCGGGGCCAAAGAGCTGACTCAGTTTGCGGCCATCCCGCCCCAGCGGCTCTATCCCCGCGTCCTGCCCACGCTGGAAAGCATCGCAGCCTGTGAGGCGGCGGGCATCCCTCACCGCAACATCATCGCCATGCAGGGGCCGTTCAGCTTCGCGCTCAATCAGGCGATGATGGAGCAGTTCCATATCCGCTGGCTGGTCACGAAAGACGGCGGCGCAGCGGGCGGATTCGACGAAAAAGCCGCTGCCGCTGCCGCCGCAGGGGCGCAGCTGGTGGTCATCCGCCGCCCGCCCGAGCAGGGCGAGACGGCAGAAGAGGTGCTGAAACGCTGCAAGGAGATGATAAGATGAACGTGACACTCATCGGCATGGGTTCCGGCCAGCCCGAGAGCCTGACCCTCCAGAGTCTGGCCGCGCTGCGGCAGGCCGACCTCATCCTTGGTGCGCGGCGTCTGCTGGCGGCTCTGCCCGCCGGCTGCACCGCCAACCGCGCCGCTGCCTACCGCGCCGACGAGGTGGCGGAGCTTCTGCACACCTCCGGCGCAGAGAACGCCGTGCTGGTCTACAGCGGCGATACCGGCTTTTACTCCGGCGCAGCCGCGCTGCTGGATAAGCTTTCGGCTCTCGGCATCCGCGCCCGGGTGCTGCCGGGACTTTCCAGCGTCCAGCTCCTTGCGGCGGCGCTGGGCCGCCCGTGGCAGGACTGGAACCTCGTCTCGGCCCATGGCCGCGCCTGCGACCCGGTGGCCGAGTGTATGCAGGGCAGGCCCGCCTTTTTCCTCACCGGCGGCAGTGAAGACCCTGCCACCCTCTGCGCCCAGCTGGCGGCGGAGGGCTTCGGCGAGGTGGAGGCCGTCGTGGGCCAGTGCCTCGGCACACCGGAAGAGAAGCTCTTCCGGGGCAGGGTGCAGGAGCTGGCGGCGGGCCGCTTCGACAGCCTGAGCGTCCTCCTCGTGGAGGCCGCAGAGGTGCAGCCCCGCCGTACGCCGGGCCTGCCGGATGAAGCGTTCGAGCGGGGCAGTGTCCCCATGACCAAGCAGGAGGTGCGGGCTGCTGTGCTGGCAAAGCTGGCCGTCCACCCGGAGGACATCCTGTGGGACGTGGGGGCCGGGACGGGCAGTGTCAGCGTGGAGCTGGCGCTGGCTGCGCCTCGGGGCAGGGTCTACGCGGTGGAGTGCGACCCGGAGGGCTGCGCCCTCATCCGGGCCAACCGCCAGAGATTCCTCGCCCGCAACCTGACCCTCGTGGAGGGGCTTGCCCCCGCCGCGCTGGCCGACCTGCCCGCGCCGGACGCCGTTTTTATCGGCGGCAGCAAGGGCAGCCTCGCCGCCATCGTGGACGCTGCGCTGGAAAAGAACCCCGCCGCCCGCATCTGCGCGTCGGCCATTGCCCTCGAGACCCTCTCGGCGGCGGTGGCTGCGCTGACGGCCCGGGGCCGGACGGTGCAGGTGAGCCAGATCGCCGTCAGCCGGGCCAGAGCCGTGGGCGGGCTGCACCTCATGATGGCCCAAAACCCCATCTACCTTATCACGGGAGAATGACCATGATCCAATTTCTGCTGGCGGCACCCCGCTCGGGCAGCGGCAAGACCACCATGACCTGCGCCCTCCTGATGGCGCTCAAGCGGCGGGGCTACACGCCCTGCGCCTTCAAGAGCGGGCCGGACTACATCGACCCCATGTTCCACCGGGCGGTGCTAGGGGTGGAGAGCCACAACCTCGACCTCTTTTTCTCCCCGCCCGAAACGGTGCGCGCCCTCTACGCGAAGGGAGCCTCCGGCCACGGCGCGGCGGTCTGTGAGGGGGCGATGGGCTTCTACGATGGCCTCGGCGGTGTGAGCGACAAGGCCAGCGCGTGGCATCTGGCCGACACGCTGGGCCTGCCGGTGCTGCTGGTGGTGGAGCCGAAGGGCCAGAGCCTGACGCTGGCCGCAGAGCTGCGGGGCCTCGACGGCTTCCGCACCCCCAGCCATCTTGCGGGCATCCTGCTCAACAACTGCACGGCCCGGATGCACGCCCTGCTGGCCCCCATGCTGGAAGCGGAAACGGGCCTGCCGGTGCTGGGCTTCCTGCCCAAGCTCCCGGAGGCCGTCATCGGGAGCCGCCATCTCGGCCTCTATACGGCGGCAGAGGTGGAGGACCTGCAAAAAAAGCTGGCCGCACTGGCCGCAGCGGCGGAGGAGCAGATCGACTGGCCCCGCCTGCTGGCCCTCTGCGAAAAAGAGCCGCCCGCCCTGTCCGGGCAGGCGGAGACACCCCCGGCCCGCGTCCGCATCGCTGTGGCGCAGGACGAAGCCTTCTGCTTCACCTACGCCGAGACGCTGGAAGCGCTCCGGGACGCCGGGGCAGAGCCGGTCTTTTTTAGCCCTCTCCGGGACGCAAGCCTGCCGGAGAAGGTCGGCGGGCTGTATCTGCCCGGCGGCTACCCGGAGCTTCACGCCAGAGCACTGAGCGAAAATACCGCGCTTCTGCGCGAGATAAAAAAGAGGGTCGAAGCCGGTCTGCCCACAGTGGCCGAGTGCGGCGGCTTCCTCTATCTGGGGCAGCGACTCACCGACACCGCCGGGCAGAGCTGGCCGATGGCCGGGGTCCTGCCGGGGACGGCGCAGGACGCCGGGCGGCTCATCCGGTTCGGCTATGCCGAGCTGAGGGCCGAAGAGGACAGTATGCTCTTCCGGGCCGGAGAGCATTTTCCCATCCATGAGTTCCATCACTGGGACTCCACCGCCAACGGCACGGCCCTCACGGCCCGCAAGCCGGTGGGGGGCACGGAATGGCGGTGCGGATTTGCAAACGAGCATTTCTATGCGGGTTTCCCGCATTTATACTGGGCGGGCACGCCCCTGCCGCAGCGTTTTGCCGCTGCGGCGGAAGCATATAGGAGAGACCATGACTGAGACAGAACTTGCCGCCCTCTGCGCGGCCATCACGCCGCCGGACGAAGCCGCCCGGGCGGCGGCACACGCCCACTGGGCCAGCCTCGCAAAACCGCTGGGCGGGCTGGGGGCACTGGAAACTGTGCTCGAAGACGCTGCGGCCCTTACCGGCAGCGCGAAGCTGGAGTTTTCCCACCGCGCGGTGCTGGTGCTCTGCGCCGACAACGGCGTGGTGGCGCAGGGCGTCAGCCAGACCGACAGCAGCGTGACCCGCGCCGTGGCCGAGAACCTCGCCGCCCGCCGCACCAGCGTCTGCCGGATGGCCCAGACAGCCCGGTGCGAGGTGGTGCCGGTGGATATGGGCATCGCGGGCGAGCCTGTGGCAGGCGTCCTCGACTGCCGCATCGCCCCGGGCACGGCGGACTTTACCCTCGGCCCGGCCATGAGCCGGGCGCAGGCTGTGGAAGCGGTCGGACGGGGCATCCGGCTGGTGCAGGAGCAGAAGAAAGCGGGCGTCGGCCTGCTGGCCACCGGGGAGATGGGCATTGGCAACACGACAACGTCCAGCGCCGTGGCCGCTGTCCTGCTGGGGCAGCCGGTGGAGCGGATGACGGGACGGGGGGCAGGCCTCTCGGATGCAGGCCTTACCCGGAAGGTCGATGCCATCCATCGCGGCATCGTCCGGAATCAGCCCGACCCCGCCGACCCGCTGGACGTGATGGCGAAGCTGGGCGGCTTTGACATCGCGGGGCTTTGCGGCATCTTTCTCGGCGGGGCCTTGGAAAGGGTCCCTGTGCTGGCCGACGGCTTCATCAGCGGAGTGGCGGCGCTCTGCGCCGTCCGGCTCTGCCCGGCGGCGGAAAAGGCGGTCTTTGCCAGCCATTGCTCTACCGAGCCGGCCGCGAAGCTGGTGCTGGATGCACTGAACAAAAAAGCCCTCATCACGGCAGGCCTCCATCTGGGCGAGGGCACCGGGGCGGTGGCCGCCATCCCGCTGTGGGACATGGCGCTGGCCGTCTACGATGACTGCTATTCCTTCGCAGAGGGCGGCATCGATGCCTACACGCCGCAGGGAGGCGCGGGATGCTGACGCTGGTCATCGGCGGCGCAGCCAGCGGAAAGAGCGCCTACGCCGAGAGCCTTGTCTTAAAGACCGGCCTGCCCCGGTACTACCTCGCCACCATGCAGGTCTGGGACGCCGAGTGCGCCGCCCGGGTGGAAAAGCACCGGAAGATGCGGGCCGAAAAGCAGTTCGAGACGCTGGAGTGCCCGCTCCACCTCGACCATCTGGCTCTGCCCGGCCGGGGGACCGTCCTCTTGGAAGACCTCGGCAACCTTGTGGCCAATGAGCTTTACGACCCCGGCGGGGCGGGAGAGCACACCGCAAAGGCCGTCCTGACCGGGCTGGAGCGCCTCGCCGCCGGGTGCAGCGACCTCATCGTCGTGTCGAACGAGGTGTTCAGCGGCGGGGCCGACTATGTAGGCGATACCGCGCAGTATCTGCGGGCGCTGGCGCAGGTAAACAACGCCTTCGCCGCCCGGGCGGACAACGTCTGCCGGGTGGTCTGCGGCCTGCCGGTGTATTACAAGGGGGGAGAGAAGCTGTGACCATTTTGCAGACCATCGCGGTAGCCTTTGCGATGTTTTCGGCCCTGCCGGTGCCGCAGTTTGGGTGGAACGAGAAGAATATGCGGTACGCCATGTGTGCCTTCCCCCTCATCGGGCTGGTGTGCGGCGGGCTGTGGTGCCTCTGCGGCGTCCTGCCCCTGCCGGATATGGCCCGGGCGGCGGCGTTCTGCCTCGTGCCGGTGGCTGTCACCGGCGGCATCCATCTGGACGGCTATGCCGACACCTCAGATGCCCTCTCGAGCTACGGCGACCGCGAAAAAAAGCTCGAGATCCTGAAGGATTCTCACTGCGGTGCCTTTGCCGTCATCCGGCTGTGCAGTTATTTTGTCGCCTACTTTGGCCTCTGCGGCAGTGTGCGGTTCACCCCTCGTGTGGGGCTGTGCTGGACGCTGGCGCTGGTGCTGGAACGGGCGCTGTCCGGCTTTGCCGTGGCGGCGTTCCCGCTGGCGAAGGATACCGGCCTTGCCCACACCTTCGCCACGGCGGCGGACAGGCAGACCGTCCGCCGTTTCCTCTGCGGGGCGTCGGCCCTGCTGGTGCTGGCGCTGACGGTGCTGGGGGGTGGTGCTCTGGCGGCAGCGGCGCTTCTGGCGATGAGCCGCTATTATTTTGTGGCGAAAAAGCAGTTTGGCGGCATCACCGGCGATCTGGCCGGGTGGTTTTTGCAGCGGGCCGAGCTGTGGATGCTGGCGGCGTTGGCTGTCAGCCAGTGGGGAGGAGTGCTGTAAATGATGTTCATTACAGGGCCGCTCTACAGCGGCAAGCGCACCTTTGCGCGGAAGTTCCGGGGCAGCGTCATCGCCGATGTGCAGGACGCCGCTGCGGAAATCCAGACCCCGGAGCAGCTCGAAGCGCTGGCCCGGGAGCTGGCGGAATACGATATTGTCATCGCCACCGAGGTCGGCGGCGGTGTTGTCCCGATGGATGCCGGAGCGCGTGCCGGGCGGGAGGCCGCCGGGCGGCTGGCCTGCCTGCTGGCCGCCCGCGCCGACTGCGTGGTGCAGATGTTCTGCGGCATCCCGACGGTATTGAAAGGAGAATTGCCCTCATGTTGATCTATTTACTGCGTCATGGCCTGACCGAATACAACGCCCAGAAGCGCTATCAGGGCCAGCGCGACATCCCGCTCTCGGCGGAGGGCCTGCGCCAGCTGCGCCGGGCCGACATCGACCCGAAGGTGGTCTATATCACCCCGCTGCAGCGGACGGCCCAGACGGCCCGGGTGCTCTTCCCGGACGCAAAACTCGTGGTCGTCAAAGACCTGCAGGAGATGTGCTTTGGCAGCTTCGAGGGGAAGAACTACGTCGAGATGGAGCACGACGCCGACTATCAGGCGTGGGTGAAGGCCAACTGCGAGAGCAAGTGCCCCGACGGCGAGCGGAAGGACGATTTCTCCGCCCGCATTTGCAATGCATTCTCCGGTTTGGTGGACAAGGCACTGGCCGACGGCGAGGAGCTGCTGGTCATCCTCGCCCACGGCGGCACCCAGATGGCGGCGATGGAGCGGTATGTCCTGCCCCGGCGCGGCTATTATGAGTGGTGCGGCCCCAACGCGGGCGGCTATGTGTTGGACGCCGCCGACTGGGCGGAAAAGCGCCAGCTCCGCCTTGTCAGGACCGTGCAGTACACGAAGGACGCGGAGGCGGACGCATGATGACCGTCTGGGCTGTGCTGGGGGGCTTCGTGCTGGACGCCATCTTCGGCGACCCGGCGTGGCTGCCCCACCCGGTGGTGTACATGGGCAAGGCCATCTCCCGGCTGGAAAAATTTCTCCGCGCCCGTCTGCCGAAGACGCCGCAGGGCGAGCTGCTGGGCGGTGCGGTGCTGGCGTTCTGCCTGCCGGTGGGGACGCTGCTGCTCACGGGCCTTGTCTGCTGGGGTGCGGCACGGCTCCACCCTCTGCTGGGGCTTGCCGTGCAGATGTTCTGGTGCGGGCAGGCGCTGGCCGCAAAGGGACTGGTGCAGGAGAGCACGAATGTCTATGCCGAGCTGAAAAAAGGCAGCCTGCCCGCCGCCCGGAAGGCCGTGAGCCGCATCGTGGGCCGTGACACGGAAGCGCTGACCGCCGAGGGTGTGACCCGAGCGGCGGTGGAGACCGTGGCCGAAAACGCCAGCGACGGCGTCATCGCGCCGCTGCTCTATATGCTGCTGGGCGGTGCGCCGCTGGCCCTGACCTACAAGGCCATCAACACGATGGACAGCATGGTGGGCTACAAGAACGAGAAATATCTCTATTTTGGCCGTGCGGCGGCAAAGCTGGACGATGTGGCGAACTATATCCCGAGCCGTCTGGCGGCGCTGCTCTGGATCATGGCGGCGGCGTTCACCCGCAATGACGCCAAGGGCGCGTGGCGTATCTGGCGGCGGGACCGCCGCAATCACGCCAGCCCCAACAGCGCCCAGACTGAGAGCGCCTGCGCCGGTGCGCTGGGCGTCCAGCTGGCCGGGCCGGCCTATTATTTCGGGGAATATTATCCGAAGCCCACCATCGGCGACCCGCTGCGGCCCATCGAGCCGGAGGATATTCTGCGGGCAGATCAGATGATGTATGCAGCCAGCGGGCTTGCGCTGGCGTTTGGATCTGCGATACGGGGGTTCTTGGGATGAAACAACTGGTCCACGGCGGTGACTGGATGGGCTACCGCGAACGCTTTGGCCGCGATGCGCTGGATTTTTCAGCGAACGTCAGCCCCCTCGGCCTGCCCGAGGGGGTGGCGCAGGCCATCCGGGAGGCTCTGGCAGAGGCCGACCGCTATCCCGACCCCCTCTGCCGCACCCTGCGCGCGGCGCTGAGCCGGGCCGAGGGCGTGCCGCCGGAGCAGATCCTCTGCGGCAACGGCGCGGCGGACCTCATCTTCCGGCTGGTCTGGGCCGCAAAGCCCCGCCGTGCGCTCGTGACGGCCCCTACCTTTGCCGAGTATGCCGCCGCGCTGGATACGGCGGGCTGTGAGGTAAAACGCTTTTTCCTCGGGGAAGCAGAGGACTTCGCGGTGACGGACGCCCTTGTGGACGCCGTGGACGAGAGCACCGACATGGTGTTCCTCTGCCAGCCCAACAACCCCACCGGACAGCTTGCTTCGCCCGGGCTGGTCGAAAAGCTGCTGCGTCGGTGCGAGGCGTGTGGCGCGATCCTTGCGGTGGACGAATGCTTCCTCGATTTCCTGCCCGACGCCGACCGGTGGACGGCGAAGCCTCTGCTGGAAAGCGGCAGCCTCGTCATCTTCAAGGCCTTTACCAAGCTCTACGGCATGGCAGGCGTCCGGCTGGGCTACTGCCTCTGCGGCGACGAGGCGCTTTTGGAGAAGATGCAGGCAGCGGGTCAGCCGTGGGCCGTGTCGAGTCTGGCGCAGGCAGCGGGCATCGCGGCTTTGAAGGAGACGGCCTATGTGGATGAGGTGCGGGCGCTGATCGCGCAGCAGCGTCCGGCCATGACGGCGGGGCTGCGGGCGCTGGGCCTGCGGGTCATCGACGGAAAAGCCAACTATCTGCTCTTCCGCGCCCCTGCCGACCTGAACGAACGACTCCGCCCGCTGGGTACACAGGTGCGCAGCTGCGCGAATTATCCGGGCCTCGGGCCGGAGTGGTACCGCACAGCGGTGCGCACGGCTCCCGAGAACGCCCGGCTGCTGGAGATCATGAGGGAGGTGCTGGAATGAGCAGAGCAAAATGCATCATGGTGCAGGGCACGATGAGCGGCGCGGGCAAAAGCCTGCTCTGCGCGGCGCTCTGCCGCATCTTTGCGCAGGACGGCCTGCGCGCCGTGCCCTTCAAGAGCCAGAACATGGCCCTGAACAGCTTCGTCACCAAGGACGGCCTTGAGATGGGCCGGGCGCAGGTGGTGCAGGCACAGGCGGCCGGCGTTGAGCCGGACGTGCGGATGAACCCGATCCTCCTGAAGCCCAGCAGCGACGTGGGCAGTCAGGTCATCGTCAACGGCGAAGTGCGGGGCCAGATGGCGGCGGCGGAGTATTTCCGCATGAAAAAAAAGCTGGTGCCGGACATCATGGCCGCATATGATAGTCTGGCTGAGGAGGCTGACGTCATCGTCATCGAGGGCGCAGGCAGCCCGGCGGAGATAAACCTGAAAAGCGAGGACATCGTGAACATGGGCCTCGCCGAGATGGTGGATGCGCCGGTGCTTCTGGTGGGCGACATCGACCGGGGCGGCGTGTTCGCCCAGCTTTACGGCACGGTGGAGCTGCTGGAAGAAAAGGAGCGGGCGCGCATCAAGGGGCTTGTCATCAACAAATTCCGGGGCGATGTGGAGATCCTCCGCCCCGGCCTTGCGATGCTGGAAGAGAAGACTCATCTGCCGGTGGTGGGGGTCGTGCCGTATCTGAAGGTGGACATCGAGGACGAGGACTCCCTGAGCCAGCGCCTCGAGAGCCGGGGCGGAAAAAAGCCGCTGGATGCAGCCATCCTCCGTCTGCCGCACCTGTCCAATTTTACGGACTTTATGCCGCTGGAGCAGCACCCGCTGCTGGGAGTGCGCTATGTGGCGAACGCCCACGAGCTGGGCACGCCCGACCTCATCCTGCTGCCGGGCACCAAGAACACGGTGGACGACCTGCTCTGGCTGCGGCAGTGCGGGCTGGAGGCAGCCCTGCTCAGACTGGCTGGAAAAGGTACGCCGGTGCTGGGGGTCTGCGGCGGCTACCAGATGCTGGGCCAGACCCTCGACGACTCCGAGGGGAGCGAGAGCGGCCGTCCGCAGACGCTGCGGGGGCTGGGCCTGCTGCCCACCCGGACGGTGTTCAGCCAGCACAAGCGCCGCGCACAGGTCCGGGCCGTCGTCACTGCTGCCCCCTTTGCAGGCGCGGAGCTGGAAGCCTACGAGATCCACACCGGCGTCACCGAGGCCGGGGGCGAGCCGTTCGCCCGCTACCCGGACGGCGGGCGGGAGGGCTGCGTGCAGGGCAATGTGTTCGGCACCTATCTCCACGGCCTGTTTGACACTGGCGCCCTCACCGAGGCGCTGGCGGGCTGGCTTTGCCGCCGCAGGGGCATCGACCCCTCCGACGCGGCCCTCATCCCGATGGAGGAGTACCGCCGCCAGCAGTTCGACAAGCTGGCCGACGGCGTCCGGGCGGCGCTGGACATGGACGCGGTGTATGCCGCGATGGGAATGGAGAAGCACTGAAATGGAGCAGGGACTTTTGCACCTCTACTGGGGCGATGGAAAGGGAAAGACCACCGCCGCCATGGGCCTTGCACTCCGTGCGCTGGGAGCCGGAAAGCGGGTGGTCATCGTCCAGTTCCTGAAAGGCGGGAACAGCGGGGAGATCCCGCTTCTGGCCCGGCTGGGGGCGGAGGTCTACCGGGGCAAGGCCGGGCAGAAATTCGTGTTCCAGATGACGCCGGAGGAAAAGGCCGCGACCCGTGAACTGCAAGATCAGAACCTTGCCGCTGCAATGGCCCGCCCTGCCGACCTGCTGGTGCTGGACGAGGCCGGAAGCGCCGAGGAACTGGAGATGGTGGACGTCGGCCAATTAAAAAAGGCCGTCTTGGAACGGCCTGCCGGATGTGAATGCGTCCTGACGGCCCACACGCCGCCCCAGTGGATGCTGGATGCCGCCGATTACTCCACCGAGATGAAATGCCACCGCCACCCCTACCAGAAGGGGATAAAAGCACGAAAGGGGATAGAATATTGACGCCGCAGCATCATCTTCCCGCCGACATCGAGCGGACGAGCATCCGCATCATCACCGAAGAGCTGGACATGATGGGCCTGACCCCGCCGCCCGAGCACGAAGCCGTGGTCAAGCGGGTCATCCACACCACCGCCGACTTCGACTATGCGCGGAATCTCCGCTTTACCCCCCACGCCGTGGAGCAGGCCGTCAAGGCCCTCCACGCCGGAGCGGTCATCGTGACCGATACGAACATGGCGCTGGCCGGCATCACAAAGCCCGGGCTGGCAAAGCTGGGCGGCATGGCCTGCTGCTACATGGCCGACCCGGAGGTGGCCGCTGCCGCCAAGGAGGCGGGCACCACCCGGGCCGTTGCGGCCATGAAAAAGGCGGCACAGGAGCACCCCGGGGCGATCCTGACCGTCGGCAACGCGCCCACAGCCCTGCTGACCATCGCAGAGCAGATCGAAAACGGCCTGCGGCCTGCGCTGGTCATCGGCGTCCCGGTGGGCTTCGTGAATGTGGTGGAGAGCAAAGAGCGGCTTTTTGCCGTCTGCGAAAAGCACGGCGTGCCCGCCATCGCGGCGATGGGCCGCAAGGGCGGCAGCAATGTAGCTGCAGCCATCTGCAACGCTCTCATCTACTCCGCCGCCGAGATGCTCGACCCCTCGGCCCGGGGCTGGAAGTGAGCGATAAGGTTTGGAGGAGCGCAATGAACCCTACAAGAAAGACCGATGAAAGCTTTTACCGGCTGTTTTCCGCATCTCACACCGTTTCAGAGCATCTGACCAAGCGGGAGGACAGCGAGCTGCGCGATAAATACGACCACAACGCGTTCTGCTATTACAGCCAGCCCTCGGCAGATGAAGTCCGGGCCGCGCTGGCCTACCAGAAAGAGCGGGGAGACACCTTCCTCAAGCTGGAAGGGTACGAGCCGCTGGCCGATGCATTCGGTATGGAGTGCGAAGAGACCCTGACGATGGTTCTGCCCCCGGAAACAGACATCCGCAGCTGGAAAACGAACCCGGACGTCTCGATCAAGGCCCCGGACGCAGACCAGCTGGAACAGCACGAACTGAAATACTACGGCCCGTTGTACGGGGATGATTACACGGTGCGGAGTAACCGGCGTCTTCGGGAAAAGCTGACCTATCTCGGGGCCTATCTGGGCGGGAAACTGGTGGGTGATTGCTATATTTTCGCATCCGATGGGTATGTCTGCATGGACGGCCTGCTGGTGGACGAGGATTTCCGGCACCAGTACATCGCCATGACCCTGATGAAGCATATTGCCGAAAAGGCGCAGGAGCGCGGAGAGATCCTGTATCTTCACGCTGACTCCGAGGATACACCGAAGGAACTGTATGCGAAGATGGGATTTCAGGCCGTTGACAAGCTGTACGAATATCTCTGCACCGATTTCTCGAAACTGAAAATATGAACGAATGCGCGCCGGATATGGCGATGGGCCTCCCAATACGGGAGGCCTTTCTGTTACACCGTCGCCAGCACGGCGAGGATGCTCTGCCAGCGCGGGTTCTCGACGGCAGGCGCACGGCGGATGGGCCGGGGCGTCTGCGCAGGCTGAGGACGCTGGGCCGACTGGGGCAGGGGAGAGAGGAAGGCGGCCTGCCACGCGGCAGCAAGCTGCATGGCCTCGGGGCAGCTCTGGAGGGTGCGGCGCTCGGCCCCGGCAAGATAGTCGCCCAGCCAGCAGAGGATGGCCGCGATGTTGAGCTGCTCTGCGGCGCGGGCGCTCCAATAGCTCCAGTGGGCGGGACGGCCTGCGAACCGCTCCACCGTGATGAGCGCCCCTTCCCGGACAGAGGAGGGAGCGGCTGTCCCACAACCACCGGCAGTATGGGCCAGCACATAAAGGATGTGCTCCATCCGGCGGCTGTCGAGGGCGTCGTCCCGGATGAAGGCAGAGAAATCCGTCTGGGCCAGCAGACCCTCGGCGGTGGCAGGGAAGCGCCCCGTCAGCTCGCCGGAAGCGTTGTGGCAGCTCTGCCACCCCTTTCGGATGAGCTGAAAGTTCAACTTCTGGCGTCCCATCGTGGAATAGAAGACCCGGGCCTTGCTGCTGACCGGCTCCTGCCGCAGCTCGAGATAGGCGTCCGCACCGCCGAGGTCTTGTACCTTGACACTGAGCACAAGGCGGTACTCGGGCTTCTGGCTGGACATGGCAAGATGCATCTCTTCAAAATAACGTGCGGCATCCATAGTGGTTCTCCTTCCTGTGGGCAGCGTGGGTGTTGTCGGAGGGGTACGGCCCTTTGTTGGTTGTAGTATATCATAAATCACGACAAAATACAACTATAAGTTTGCCGAAAAACCAGAAAACTTTCTATCTTTCCCACGAAACAAAACAAGATGGTTGTATGCGACAACAAAAATACGGGGCCGCTGGCAGCAGATACAACTGCACAGCGGCCCCGCAGGCTCTCTTTATAAATAAGAAGCTCAGTCGCCCAGCTCCCGGATCTCGTTCTGGATGAGCCGTCCGGCGGCGCGGGCCAGCTGGTCCATCCCCCGGATGCGGGCCATGTTCTTGCCGTAGATGCGGGAGGCATCGGCGGCGCTGGAGTCCTCGCCCATAAAGACGGCGGAGACCCGCAGGCCCTTGCGCTGGAGCGCCCGCACCTCGGCGGCGGCATCCTCCACGCCTGCGCTCCCGCCGTAATCGCGGCCCAGCGGGTCGTTGGGAGAGGGCGGGATGCGGCGGCTGTCGTTGGGGGAGGCGTCGGTCAGGAGGATGAGCAGGTGGCGTGCGGCAGGGCCGGGGTCGAAGTCGATGAGGTCGCCTGCGGCACGCAGAGCCAGACCGTCCCGGTTCCAGCCCGAGGCGAAATACTGGCAGATGCCCTGCAGGCTCTTTTCTTTAAAGCCCTTGAGCACCCGGAGGACGGTGTAGCCTCGCAGGCTGGAAAAGCAACTCACCCGCACCGGGATGCCGCAGGCCGCGAGGCTCTGGGCAAGGATAGACCCCTGCGCCGCGATGACCTCCTGACAGTGGAGGCGGGAGGCCGAGGCGTCCAGCAGGAGATCAACGGTGAAGGAGGGATGATTCTCCTCCTCTGCACAGCGGAACACCCGGCCATCGTCCATGACGGTGCGCCAGACCCGCCCGGGGTCGAGACTGCCGCTGCGGGCCACCCGGGCGTTGGGCTGCTGGTGGACGAGGATGCAGTTGCGGATCTGTTCGGAGAGCCGGAGCACGACGCTGCGGTGAAGCTCAAGGTTTTTCGCGTAATAGGCCCGGTTCCGCTCGGCCTGAAGCTGGGCCTGCTCGGCCAGATGCTTTGCCTCGGGGGTGGGGGCCTGTTCCGGGCTGGGCACGCCGGAGGCGAACCAGAGATGACAGCCCAGATGCTCGCCGGTGCAAAGCTCCTGCTCGGCCTTCCGCAGCCGCTCGGGCGGGTAGAGCGACCGGCCAAAGCAGCTCTCGATGTAGGCCCGGTCCTCCTCGGCGCGCTGGCGCAGGGTGATGTGGGCCAGCCGCTTGTCCGCATGGACACCGCCGCCGGAGGCATCCACCGCGCCGGAGTGCTCCACCGTCACCCGGTCGGTCTTTATCATCTGGGTGGGCATGGTGCGGGTCATGAGGGACGCCAGCAGGCCGTCCAAGTGGAGGTGCAGCCCGGCTTTCTGGTGCACCGTCCCGTCGAACAGCTCGAACCTGGCGTAGACGGCCAGCAGCGCGGCTTTCAGCTCCTCGGGGCGAGGGGGCGTTTCGGGGCTGAGGGCAGCGCTGAGGCTCTTTTCGTAGGGGGTCATGACGGGCGGCGTCCGGCCCTGCACGGCCCGCCAGCGTGCAGCCTGCATGGAGTAGACCAGCTGGTTTTTCGCCATCCACTCCTGCCGCGAGAGCTTGTACTGGATGCCGAAAAAATAGTCCGCGTGGGCGCGGCGGAGGGCCGAAAGCACCGGGCGGCCGGGCAGCTCGAGGGCGTAAGCCGCGCTTTCGAGGTAGAGCCAGCTCAGATCGTCCAGCATGGTCTGCCGGAGGTCGCCCTCCCATGTGTCGAAGAGGCTGCGCACCAGCGCGTCGCCGTAGTATTTGTGCACCAGCCCCACGATGCAGTTCATGTAAAAATCAATGGTGCCGTCGGTGTTGCGGGCAAGGAACAACGGCTCGAAGCCGTAGGCTCCTGCCGCCGCCCACACCTGATTGGCGGCACGCCGCTCTTCGGCGGTGTAGCTCTGCGCTTCCATCGGAATGCTCCTTTAGCCGAAGAGCTTTGCGGCGGTGAGCTGGGCCGGGATGCGGGCGGCGATGGCGTCCCGGATGAGGCCCTGCTCGTAGGAGTCGAAGGCCTTGTTGGTGATGCCCATGTCCAGCGCAGCCCCGGCGGCGACGCCCCGGCGCATCAGGCGCAGAGCGTCCAGCATCCCGCGCAGGTCGAGGGCTTTGGTGGAGATCTCCGCGCTGTCGCACTTTTTCTGCAAGTCGAGGAAGAGGAGGGCAAACTGCCGGACGTATTTGCCGTTCAGGTCGGGGAACTGGGTGCGCAGGAGCTTTTCAAGGTTCTCTTCGGTGATGGTGGGCATCTGGATGACCACGAAACGGGAGGTCAGCGCCTCGTTCAGCTCCCGGGTGCCTGCATAGCCGTAGTTCATGGTGGCGATGAAGCGGGTCTCCTCGGCCAGCGGGATGCGGTCGTAGCCCGGCACATCAATGGCCCGGCGAAAATCCAGCACGGCGTGGAGGACGGCCAGCGCCTCGTTTTTGGCCATATTGATCTCATCCAGCACGCCGAAGCCGCCGCTCTGGGCGCAGCGGTAGACCGGGCCGGGCCGGAACTTTACCTGTCCGCCCTCGAAGGTGTCCATGCCGATGAGGGAGGCTGCATCCATGTTGACGTGGAACGAGATGTCCCACGCGGGACGCCCGAAGGCGGCGGCAAGGTTCTCTGCCAGCACGTTCTTGCCAGTGGCCTTGCCGCCCGCCAGCAGCAGGTTCTCGCCGCAGAGCAGAGCGGCCAGCGCCTGCTCCCACACCTCTCTGCCGTAGTAGACGAAAGCAGGGGCCGGGATGCGGGGACGCAGGGCCTCGGCCAGCGGGTGGGCGGCGCGGTATTCTTCCACAGCCCGCAGCAGGTCGGGGGAGACCCCCTCCTGCCGCAGCGTATCCATCAGACCAGATGTTTCAGACATCAATGACATCTCCTTGCGGTTGGCAGTGCCAAACCGAAATTTCACCCTTATCATAGCACAACCCGTGCGGTTTGTGTAGTATTTTTGCAGTTAAGAACAGCAAAGAAATATTGCAGCCGAAAGTTTGGCTTGACACATCAGGTCTAGGTGCTATACTTAGCTAAAATCGTTGAAGTGTGCGGCTTTGGGAGGAATTTATGATGAAGTGCAAAAAAATCATAGCATCTTTTTTACTGATTGCTATGCTGGTTGCGCCGCTGTCAGCATACGCGGATACTGTATACTCTGATGAAGAGGTGCTGGCGAGAGGAAAACTGTATTATTCTTATCTAGAACAGGTCTTCGGGAATATTGTAAAGGAAAATGAGGGCGCTTCGGAAGTGACCCTGACGGGTGCGGTTGGCTTTTGCAATACAGATTATTTGCAGCAAAGTGAGTTCGATGCAAAGGCTCAGCAGGGAAAAATCAGCGGTCCGACTATCTATGTTGAATATAGAATAGGAAACGAAGAAACCGCCTATTATATAAGTGATTTGCTTCCGGTGGGTTCGCCGACAACGGTTCTGGCGAAGAGTAATTATACGGATGCTGTAGAAGAAATGGCAGATTCAAAGACCAGGGCAGAAATTCTGGGAAATGGTTTTGTGAAAATCGGTGGAGAATACAGGCTTCGCATCGACCTTGCAGATTATGCAGCTCAAGGCTACCCGACAACAAAAACGCAGGTGGAAGCGATTCGAGCTGCAAAGGCGGCGACCATCACGGAATCTCCGGAACGGTATTACGCGAATCTGGAAAAACTTCTGATGACAAGAGGTTCGAATACAGAAATCAATGAAGTAATCGTTTGTGTAAAAGGAATATACACAGATGATGAACTCGCTGCGATCGATTATACCGACACGGATAAGATTCAGTATTGGATGGACTACTATACCATCAACATGAACAACCAAAGACTCCGGGTGAAAAAGGCGTATTCCGTGCTGGGAGACCTGACAGTAATAGGAAATGCAGGAGAATATAACCAGATGGCCCTGATTGCAAATGGCAGGGATGTGGGGTATACGGAAATTGCTCCGGGAATGTACCGCAATGCGGAAGGCTGGACGGTGTTCCGCGTCGATTTGAATGACTACGCAGCAAAGGGTTATGTCTATTGAGCGCAGAGCAATATCATATAAAAATCGGATGCATAAGAATTGCATCCGATTTTTATATGCTGGAATGAAACGAATTCAACAAACTCTCATCCGGGGCACGGAGATTTCACGGTTCGGAGAAATTGACAGAGCGTGTGGAATGAGATAAAATATCTTTCGTTGTGTTAAAATCAGGAAGCCGTTTTCGTAAGCATTGCACACCGCTTACAAAAACAGCTTCCAAAGAAAGGCGTAAACTATCATGCTCGAAACCATCACAGCCGTCAATCAGGCGGTCAACAGCTTCATTTGGGGCATCCCGGCGATGGTCTGCATCATTGGCGTGGGCCTGCTGCTCAGCGTGCGGACCGGCTTTTTGCAGATCCGGAAATTCCCCTATGCCATCCGCACCACCATCGGACGCATCTTCCGCAGGAAGGATGCCTCCGACGGCGCAATGACGCCGTTTCAGGCGGTCTGCACTGCGCTGGCTGCGACCGTCGGCACCGGCAACATCGCCGGCGTGGCGGGCGCGATCGCCATCGGCGGGCCGGGCGCGGTGTTCTGGATGTGGTGCTCGGCTCTGCTGGGGATGTGCACCAAGTTCGCCGAGGTGACGCTGGCGGTGCACTTCCGCGAGCGGAACAAGAACGGTGAGCTTGTGGGCGGCCCCATGTACTATATCAAGAACGGCCTCGGCAGCCGGTGGCAGTTCCTCGCGGTCCTCTACTCCCTGTTCGGCGTGCTGACCGTCTTCGGCACCGGCAACGCCACGCAGGTGAACACCATCGTCACCGCCATCGACTCGGCCCTGCTGGCCACCGGCAGCGGCCTGAACGGCATCCTGCCCACCCTCAACCTCATCGTGGGCATCGTGGTGGCCATGATGGTGGCAATGGTGCTGCTGGGCGGCGTCAAGCGCATCGGCAGCGTCACTGAGAAGCTGGTGCCCTTTATGGCGCTGTTCTACATTGTACTGGCGCTGGGCGTCGTGGCGCTCAACTACCGCCGCTTCCCGGCGGTCCTTGCCTCCATCGTCGGCGGTGCATTCGACCCGCAGGCCGTCACCGGCGGTGCCATCGGCAGCGTCTTTCTCAGTATGCAGAAGGGCGTCTCCCGCGGCATCTTCTCCAACGAGGCCGGCCTCGGCACAGGCTCCATCGCCCACGCCTGCGCCGACACCCACAAGCCGGTCAAGCAGGGAATGTTCGGCATCTTCGAGGTCTTTGCCGATACCATCGTTATCTGCACCCTGACCGCCATGGTCATCCTGTGCAGCGGCGTGCCGGTGGGCTACGGCAGCGCGGCAGGCGCGGAACTGACCATCTCCGGCTTCACGGCCACCTACGGCGGCTGGTCGTCCATCTTCACGGCAGTGGCGCTCTGCTGCTTCGCGTTCTCCACCATCATCGGCTGGGGCCTGTACGGCTCCCGGTGCATCGAGTTCCTGTTCCACACCGACAAGGTGGTCGGGCCGTTCCTCGTGGTCTACTCCTTCGTGTCCATTCTGGGCGCGACAGTGGACCTCGGGCTGCTGTGGAGCATCGCCGACACCTTCAACGGCCTGATGAGCATCCCGAACCTCATCGCCCTGCTTTTGCTCTCCGGCACGGTGGCAAAGCTCACGAAGGAGTTCTTCGCGGGCGAAGGGGCACAGAAATAAAGAGTTACTTAGAGCGGAACACGGCAGATGCATTTTAATGTGCATCTGCCGTGTTTTTTGTATATTGTGATAAAATACGGAGTCTGCCTTTGTGAAACAGGACGAAATATGGCTTTTGAGAGCCGAACAACTTGACAAATGGATACAGGGGGGGGTAGAATCGGAAACAGCAGAAACGCTCTTCTGCAAATTCTCAAAATCTGAGGAGGAAACGATATGAAAATCATGAAAAAATTGATGGCTTTGGCTCTGGCCAGCGCCCTCGCCCTGACCCTGCTCACCGGCTGCGGCGGAGGCGGTGGTGGCGGCTCTATTAAAGTAAATGGCCAGACCGTGACAATCAATAAGTCCCGTGTTCAGGACTTTGAGAATGGCTTTACTGCAAAGATGGAGACATTGGGCTACAAGAGGCTGACTTACAGTGCTGAACTGACCGATGAACTCGAAAAGGATGTAAAACAAGCAGCTAAACAATATAATGATGACAGCTATATTGCTCTGGCATGGAGAATCTATGAGGGCGACCCGAACTGGGGCGAAATCGTTCAAGATGTCACTGGTAAGTTAAAAGAGGTGGCTGACAAGAATCGTGTGGACTATTCTGATCGAAGCTATGGCTATCTTGTAATAACGAACGAGGATACCGGTGCACATGAGTTGATGGTCGTGATTTCCAACGAAGAAACACGGGCAGTTGTCTAAACGTCGAAGAATTTAAAAATCGAATACATACAGAAGTCGCCCTCCGGAATCACACCGGAGGGCGCTTTTTGCGGTCTGCAAGCTTGGGACTTTGTTCACTTTTCCTGCAAAAATGCAAAAAAGTATAAAAATTTCATGAAAATCATAAGAAATGACATTGAAAATGTTTTAACAAAGTGGTAAAGTAGAAGCAAAGAGAGTCGTGCCTGCCGCCCGGCGGGACGCAAAATTGGGAGGTTTATTACCAATGGCTGATCGTATCGTTCTGAACACCATTTCCTACCATGGCCACGGTGCCATCGAGAACATCGTGCCCGAGCTGACAGCCCGCGGCTACAAGAAGGCTTTCGTCTGCTCCGACCCCGACCTCATCAAGTTCGGCGTCACCAAGAAGGTCACGGACCTGCTGGATGCTGCAAACTTCGCCTACGCCGTCTACAGCGAGATCAAGCCCAACCCCACCATCGCCAATGTGCAGGACGGCGTGGCCGCCTTCAAGGCCGCTGAGGCAGACTGCATCGTGACCATCGGCGGCGGTTCTTCGATGGACACCGCAAAGGCCATCGGCATCATCATCAACAACCCCGAGTTCGCTGATGTCCGCTCTCTGGAGGGCGTTGCTCCCACCAAGAAGCACGCGGTCTTCACCATCGCAGTGCCCACCACTGCCGGTACCGCAGCTGAAGTCACCATCAACTACGTCATCACCGACGTGGAGAAGAAGCGCAAGTTCGTCTGCGTCGATACCAACGATATTCCGGAGATCGCCGTCGTCGATCCCGATATGATGTCCTCTATGCCCAAGGGCCTGACCGCCGCCACCGGTATGGACGCTCTGACCCACGCCATCGAGGGCTACATCACCAAGGGCCACTGCGTCATCTCCGATATGTTCCATCTCGAGGCCATCAAGCTCATCAGCGAGAACCTGCGCGGCGCTGTCCAGAACACCCCCGAGGGCCGCGAGGGCATGGCGCTGGGCCAGTACATCGCCGGTATGGGCTTCTCCAACGTGGGTCTGGGCATCGTCCACTCCATGGCACACGGTCTGTCCGCTCTGTACGACACCCCCCACGGCGTGGCCTGCGCTATCCTGCTGCCCGTCGGTCTGGAGTACAACAAGACCGTCGCCGGTGAGCGTTACCGCGCCGTCGGTAAGGCGATGGGCGTTGTGGGCATCGACGAGATGAACGACGCCGAGGCAGCAGATGCCACCATCGCCGCCGTCAAGCAGCTGTCTGCGGATGTGGGCATCCCCGCAAATCTCCACGGCATCCTGAAGGAGGAGGACATCCAGTTCCTCGCCGAGTCCGCTTATGCCGACGCCTGCCGTCCCGGCAACCCCCGCGACACCAGCGTGGAGGAGATCATGGAGCTGTACAAGAGCCAGCTGTAAGCTGCGCCTGAGCGCTTTACCCTTATAAAATATAGGCCGCTGCTAAGTACAACCTCTCAGTCTCGCTGTCGCTCGACAGCTCCCCTTGTAGGGGAGCCTCTGGCGAAGAGATGAGGCTTTCCGCCCTGCCAAGGCCTCCCCTCGATAGGGGAGGTGGCTGCGCCAAAGGCGCAGACGGAGAGGTTGTCTTTCGGCGGCCTTTTTGCGTGAAAATTCTGCCTTCCTCTTGCGCGGGAAGCAAAAACTGCGTACAATATCCCTGTAACCATTCATATGGGAAAGGAAACACGCAATGGAGCTGAATTTTTATACCCTCTGTGTCATTTATCTGGTCTATTCATTCCTCGGCTGGGTGGCCGAAACGGTGGCAGCGACGGTGAAAGGACGTGCCTTCGTCAACCGTGGCGTGGCGTCCGGCCCATTCTGCTTCGTCTACGGCACGGCGGCTGTGCTGATGGCCGTGGGCTTCGCCGACCTTCGTTCGGCCCCGCTGGCCCTCTTTCTCGGCTGTGCGGCGGACGCCACCGTGGTGGAGTGGGTGACGGCCAAGCTGCTGGAGCGGGTGCACCGCCGCCGCTGGTGGGACTACTCGGACAAGAAGTTCAATCTGGACGGCTATGTCTGCCTGCAATATTCGGTGCTCTGGGGTCTGCTGGGCATGGCCAGCGTCCTATGGGGCAACGGCCTGCTGCTGCGCCTCTGCGCCCTTCTGCCGGGATGGCTGCTGCATGTGGGCGTCTGGGTCATGATGACGATCGCTGTCCTCGACCAGCTGGGTACGGCGCTGGCCGTCAACCAGTACGCCGCCAGCCACCCGAAGTTGGAACAGTTCAACCTTGAGCTGGAAAAGCACTCGGACAAGCTGCGCCAGCGGCTCATCGCCCATGTGGAAAAGCGTATCCAGAAGGCCTATCCGACTGCTGTCCGGCCCGAGCCGACGGTGCAGGCCGAGAAGGCTCTGAGCTTCGGCGACCTCGTCTGGCTCTTCGTCATCGGCGCGTTCCTCGGCGATGTGGTGGAGACGCTCTTCTGCCGGGTGACGGCGGGGGTCTGGATGAGCCGCTCGAGCCTTGTGTGGGGCCCCTTCAGCGTGGTGTGGGGGCTGGCGCTGGTCATGGCGGCTGTCCTGCTGCGGGGCAGCGAGGAGCGGAGCGACCGCTCCATCTTCCTCTTCGGCTTTGTGCTGGGCGGCGTGTATGAGTATCTTTGCAGCGCTGTGGGCGAGCTGCTCTTCGGCGTCATCTTCTGGGATTACAGCGGCTTCAAGTTCAATCTGGGGGGCCGTGTCAACCTGCTCTACTGCTTTTTCTGGGGCATCGCGGCGGTGGTCTGGATCCGGTACGGCTACCCCCTCATCGCAAAGCTGATGGCAAAGCTCAAAAAGCACATCCTGCCGTGGATGACGGTGGTGCTGACGGTGTTCATGGCCGTGAACATGGGGCTTTCCGGTCTGGCGCTGGCCCGCTACGACGCCCGCACCAGCGGTCTCGCCCCGGCAAACCGGCTGGACGTCTTCCTCGACGAGCACTTCGACAATGCCCGGATGGAGCGGGTATACCCCAACGCAAAAAAGACGTAAAATTTGCAGGGGACTCTTTTCTCTCTGCCGGAAGTGTAGTAAAATAAGGGCAGAAATGTTCTCACGAAGAACGAAGGGAGGACCTGTATGAAATTCTTTATCGATACCGCAAATGTGGACGAGATCCGCAAGGCCAATGATATGGGCGTCATTTCGGGCGTCACCACCAACCCCAGCCTCATCGCAAAGGAGCACAAGGACTACGCCAAGACGCTGGCGGAGATCGCCTCCATCGTGGACGGCCCCATCTCCGGTGAGGTGAAGGCCACCACCACCGACGCGGAGACGATGGTGAAGGAGGGAGAGGCCATCTATGCCCTCGACCCCAAGCACATGGTCGTCAAGATCCCCATGACCGTGGAGGGCCTCAAGGCCATCAAGGCCCTGAGCGCCAAGGGCATCCCCACCAATTGCACCCTTATCTTCTCGGCCAATCAGGCCCTGCTGGCCGCACGGGCCGGCGCGGCCTACGTCAGCCCCTTCCTTGGCCGTCTTGACGACATCAGCCAGCCGGGCATCGACCTTGTCCGCACCATCAGCGAGATCTTCGCCAACTACCCGGACATCCATACGCAGATCATTGCGGCCTCTGTCCGCAACCCCATCCATATTACCGAGTGTGCGCTGGCCGGTGCGGACATCGCCACCGTGCCCTACAAGGTCATCGAGCAGATGACCAGGCACCCCCTCACCGATCAGGGCATCGAGAAGTTCAAGGCGGACTATACCGCCGTCTTCGGCGCATAAGAGCAAAACAAAAAAGCGGCAGACCGTCGGGCCTGCCGCTTTTGCTGTATCCGGGATGATCAGAAGATCTTCACTTCGTCCTTGTCCATAAAGGCGGCACCCGCAAAGCCGGCTGCCTCCAGCTGGCCCAGCTGCTTGCCGAGCTTCTTGCCCTGCGGCAGGACGGTGACGTTGTACGTCTCGCGGAGGGCGGCGGCCCGGCTCAGGACGGCGGTGAAGTCGGCGTCCCTGCCGTAGAGCAGGGCGATCTTCTGCTTTGCGCCGGGGATCTGGTAGCCCTGCTCGAGCAGGATGCCGCAGACCCGCTCGAAGCCGATGGAGAAGCCGACGGCGGGCACCTGCGTGCCAAGGAACTTGCCCACCATGTTGTCGTAGCGTCCGCCGCCGGCGACTGCGCCGCTGAACTGTGGGCAGGTGATCTCGAAGACCATGCCGGTGTAGTAGCCCTGACCGCGCACGAGGCTGGGGCAGTAGGCCACCTGATAGCGGCCTGCGGCCATGGCGTTGGCGGTGGCGAGGACATACTTCAGGTCGTCGGCGATGGCGGGGTCGGCGCAGCGGGAGGCCACGGCGTCCAGCGTCACCTCACCGGCGGCGATGAAGTCGGCCAGTGCGTTGACAGCGCTCTCGGGCAGCTGCTTTTCCAGCAGTTCGGCCTTGACGCCGTCGGCACCGATCTTATCCATCTTGTCGAAGGTGATGCAGACGGAGTCCAGCGTGTCGGCGGCAAAGCCCATGCTCTCCAGCATCCCGCGGAGGATGCGGCGGTCGTTGATGTTGACGGTGAAGCCGTCGAAGCCGATGCCCAGCAGGGCGCGGGTGGTCACGTCGATCAGCTCGACCTCGGCGTTGGGGCTTTCGTCGCCCAGAATGTCGATGTCGCACTGGACGAACTCACGCAGGCGGCCCTTCTGGGGGCGCTCGGCGCGGAAGACGCGGTCGGTCTGGATGACCTTGAAGGGGTGGGGGAGCTTGTCCTTGTTGGCGGCGTAGAAGCGGCTCAGGGGCAGGGTCAGGTCATAGCGCAGGCCCATATCCGAAAGCTCTTTCGGGTCGCCGGAGTTCAGGGCAGCGGTGAGCTTGTCGCCCCGCTTGAGCACCTTGAAGATGAGGTTCAGGTTGTCGCCGCCGTCGGACTTGTCGAGGTTCTCCATATCCTCCAGCATGGGGGTGGAGATGCGCTCGAAGCCGGATGCGCGGTAAGTCTCGAGGATCTTGCCCTGAATGTAGTCGCGCAGGGTCTGCTCGTTGGGCAGAAGGTCACGCATCCCTTTTAAGGCCTGAGTTTTCATAGTGTATGTCCTCTCTTTATAGCCCTCTCAGTCGCTGACGCGACAGCTCCCCCAAAGGGGGAGCCACTGGCGTGTCGGCAAGGCCTGCGCGGGACGCACAAGCTTACTTGAACCAGAAACGGGAGTGCCCTGCGGTCAGGACACACGACAGCGCAACATGAGAGATGATTTTTATCGCAAGTCAAGAAATTAGTGCAACAGTCAAACAGCATATTTGCGATATGCAATTCAACGCTGTTGCTGTTGCATTAAAAAGTTGAATTGCTATATAATACCCTTCTAATTATAAAGAATACTGTCTTTTTGTCAATCAAAAAGGACACACTATTCTTTGAGGTGATGCAAAGAATGCAGAAAACAAGACCTTGGGCCATCCTGGCGGCAGGGGCGGCGATACAGGTGCTGACCGGCCTGCCCGCTGCGTGGGGCGTGTTCCAGAAGCCGGTCATGGAGGAATACGGACTCAGTGAGCAGGGGGCGGGCTATGCGTTCGGGGTGCTCATCGCGGCCTTCGGCGTCGGATGCGTCATCGGGGGATTTTTGCAGGACAAGCGGGGGCCTCGCTTTGCGGCCCTCTGGGGGACGGGGCTGCTCTGCGGCGGATTCTTTGGGGCGGCGGCCCTCCCGGCCGGGAAGGGGAGCTTCTTTTTTGGGGTGTTCAGCATCCCGGCGGGCCTCGGCACTGCCTTCCTCTATCCGTCCATCCAGTCCTGCGCCCAGAAGTGGTATCGGGGGCGGAAGGGCCTTGCCACCGGCGTCATCGGGGGCGCGGTGGGCCTGAGCGGCGCCTTCCTCACCGTCTTCGTCCGCACGGCGCTGCGGGGCTTCGGGCCGGTGCAGGGGATACGAGGGGCCTTCTGGGCGCTGGGGGCGCTGACCCTTCCGGTCTGCCTTGCGGGGAGCGCTCTCCTCACCGACCCTCCGCCGGAAAAGCCCCGGCCCGGCGGGCAGGGAAAGGGGGACGCCGCACCATCCCTCGACCTCTCGCCCCGGCAGATGCTGGGCACACACCAGTACTGGCTCTGCGCCGGAGCGGTCTGCTTTTCCACCCCGGCGGTGCTGCTGTTCAGCCCCATCATCCTGAAGCTGGGCATGGAGCGGGGGCTGGACGAGAGCGCCGCCCTCTGGGCCGTGGTGCTGGGCAGCGTGGGCAGCGCGGCCGGGCGGCTGCTGATGCCCCTGCTCAGCGACAAAATTGGTCGGCGGCCGACCGACCTCATCCTCTTCAGCGCGTCGCTGGGGCTTTCGGTGGTGTTCTGGTCAGCCCGTGGATGGGCCGTCGTAGGGGTGTACGCAGGGCTGACCTTCTGCTACTCGGCGCTGGCGGCAGTGCTGCCCGCCCTCTCCACCGACCTGTTCGGCCTGCCCCACGCCGGAGTGAACTATGGCTTTCTGGCGCTGGGACAGAGCGTGGGAAGCCTTTTGTTCCCGTTTATCGCCAATTTCTGGGGCTTCGGGCCGGGGAGGCACGTCCTCGCCATCGCGGGTGCGGCGGCAGGCTTTGCCTGTATCTGGGCCGTCACGCCGGTGCAGCCAGAGCGCCCGAAGAAGCCGAACTGAGAAACGCTCTTTCGAGGAAAAACGAAAATAACAAAAAGATTGCGAAAAATTTGTCAGAAATAGCTTGCAAATTGCGCCGTCGTCCTCTATAATAAAACTGTGCGTGGTAGTACCGGGAGGAGCGCTGAAAAGAGAGCGGCGCAGCCCGGTCAATGCAAGGCGGCAGGGGAGAGAAGCCCCGGCCGTGTGACATCAATTTGTCAAAAGGAGAGTATGATTATGACCTATTCGCAGCAAGTACAGAATATGTGCCCGATCACCAAAGGTCCTAAGCATGGTCCGGCTCCCATCCCCGAGGAGGGCGCATGGGTCAAGGCCTATGAGATCAAGGACATCAGCGGCTACACCCACGGTGTGGGCTGGTGTGCACCTCAGCAGGGCACCTGCAAGCTGTCTCTGAACATCAAGAACGGCGTCATCGAGGAAGCTCTGGTGGAGACCATCGGCTGCTCCGGCATGACCCACTCCGCTGCTATGGCAGGCGAGATCCTGCCCGGCAAGACCATTCTGGAAGCTCTGAACACCGACCTCGTCTGCGACGCCATCAACGTGGCAATGCGCGAGCTGTTCCTCCAGATCGTCTACGGCCGCAGCCAGACCGCTTTCTCTGAGGACGGTCTGCCCATCGGCGCAGGTCTGGACGACCTGGGCAAGGGCCTGCGCTCTATGACCGGCACCATCTTCTCCACCAAGGAGAAGGGCGTCCGCTATCTGGAGCTGACCGAGGGCTATATCAATAAGCTGGCTCTCGATTCCAACGATGAGGTCATCGGCTATCAGTTCGTCAAGCTGGGCAAGATGATGGAGGACATCCGTCACGGCAAGACCCCCAACGAGGCTTACGAGAAGAACGTGGGTACCTACGGCCGCTTCAGCAAGGATCAGGGCGCTGTCAAGTACATCGACCCGCGTGAGGAATAAGAGAGGAGGAACAACTCATGGCAACTTTTGAATCTATGGATCGCCGCATGCCGAAGATCGAGGCATGCCTGAAGGCCAACGGCCTCGAGTCTCTGGACGCCTGCAACGAGATGCTCCTCGCTAAGGGCATCGACTGCGACAAGATCGTCCGCGGTGTGCAGCCCATCTGCTTTGATAACGCTGTCTGGGCCTACACTCTGGGCACCGCCATCGCTGTCAAGCGCGGCCTGACCGATGCTGCCGAGTGCGCAGCCGCCATCGGCGAAGGTCTGGAAGCTTTCACTATCCCCGGCTCTGTCGCTGAGCAGCGTCAGGTCGGTCTGGGCCACGGCAATCTGGGCGCTCGTCTGCTGAGCGAGGACACCACCTGCTTCGCTTTCCTCGCAGGCCACGAGTCCTTCGCCGCTGCTGAGGGTGCCATCGGCATCGCCCGCACCGCAAACAAGGTCCGCAAGACCCCCCTGCGCGTCATCCTGAACGGTCTGGGCAAGGATGCCGCTTACATCATCTCCCGCATCAACGGCTTCACCTATGTGCAGACCGAGTACGACATCCCCACCCAGACCCTGAAGGTCGTCAAGGAGATCCCCTTCTCCGAGGGTGAGCGCGCAGCCGTCAAGTGCTACGGCGCAAACGATGTCATGGAGGGCGTTGCCATCATGAAGAAGGAGGACGTCCAGTGCTCCATCACCGGCAACTCCACCAACCCCGTCCGCTTCCAGCATCTGGTCGCCGGCACCTATAAAAAGTGGGCCAACGAGAACGGCAAGAAGTACTTCTCCGTCGCTTCTGGCGGCGGCACGGGCCGTACCCTGCACCCCGATAACGTCGCAGCCGGCCCCGCCAGCTACGGCCTGACCGACTCGCTGGGCCGCGTCCACGGCGATGCTCAGTTCGCAGGTTCTTCTTCTGTGCCTGCACACGTCGAGATGATGGGCCTCATCGGCATGGGCAACAACCCGATGGTCGGCGCTACCGTCGCCTGCGCTGTCGCTGCTGCACAGGCCAACGCCTGAACCACTTTCTAAGTTCGGCAGAGGGGGCTGCTTGTAAAAGGGCAGCCCCCTTTTTATGCTGATATATGTTCACACCAACAAACCACGAAGCAAACAAGGAAGGAAAAACATGAAGAAAGCTCAGATCAAGAAGAGCGTGTCTGCACTGGCGATGGCGGCTGTCATCGCAGTCAGCCTGTTCGGCTATGGCTGCGGCACGAAGTCTACCTCCGCAGGGGTGTCCGGCGATTTCACCGGCACTGCCAAGGGCATGGGCGGCGACGTTACCGTTACCCTGACGCTGGAAGACGGCAAGATCACCGACTGCATCGCTGAGGGCAAGGATGAGACCCCCGGCATCGGTACGCTGGCACTGGAGCAGCTGCCCGCTCAGATCGCTGAGACCGGCAGCATCGCCGTGGACGGCGTGTCCACCGCGACCATCACCTCTGACGCCATCAAGGAGGCAGCAGCCGCTGCTCTGACTGCCGCCGGCCTGAATGCTGACGACTATAAGATCGAGGTCAAGGCCGACGAGACCAAGGCCGAGGACTCCACCGTTGACGCTGACGTTGTCATCGTGGGTGCAGGCGGCGCAGGCATGACCGCTGCCATCACCGCTGCCGGGGAGGGCAAGAGCGTCGTCATCCTCGAGAGCCAGCCTATGGTGGGCGGCAACTCTGTGCGCGCTACCGGCGGCATGAACGCCGGCAAGACGGTGTATCAGGATGAGAACGAGTTCGGCGAGTCTGCCGGTGTCGAGAAGACCCTGAAGACCGCTGCTGAAAAGTATGCTGACAACGAGACCATCACCGCTCTGGCAAAGACCGTCTCCGAGCAGTGGGCTGCCTATCAGGCCAACCCCACCGGCTACTTCGACTCGGTCGAGCTGATGGAGCTGGATACCATGATCGGCGGCAAGGGCATCAACGACCCTGCTCTGGTCGAGACTCTGTGTGCAAACTCTGCTGACGCCATCGACTGGCTGGACGAGCACGGCATCACCCTGCACAACGTCTCCAGCTTCGGCGGCGCCTCCGTCAAGCGCATCCATCGCCCTGTGAACGACGAGGGCAAGGTCGTCTCCGTCGGTTCCTACATGATCCCCCTGCTGGAGGAGAACTGCAAGAAGGCTGGCGTTCAGATCCTGCTGAACACCACCGCCAACGAGATCCTGACCGATGCCAACGGCGCTGCCGTGGGCGTCAAGGCCACCGGTTCTACCGGCGAGACCGTCACCATCAACGCCAAGGCTGTGGTGCTGACCACCGGCGGCTTCGGCGCAAACCTCGATATGGTCGTCAAGTACAAGCCTGAGCTGAAGGGCTTCATGACCACCAACGCCGCTGGCATCCAGGGTCAGGGCATCGAGATGGCAGAGGCCATCGGCGCTGCTACCGTGGACATGGACCAGATCCAGATCCACCCCACCGTTGAGGCCAACACCGCTGCCCTCATCACCGAGGGTCTGCGCGGCGACGGCGCGGTCCTCATCAACGCCGAGGGCAAGCGCTTCATCGACGAGGTCGGCACCCGCGACGTCGTCTCTGCTGCTGAGATCGCTCAGACTGGCAGCTACAGCTGGCTGGTCGTCGATCAGGCGATGGCCGACAACTCCAGCGTCATTCAGGGCTACATCAAGAAGGGCTACACCGTCACCGGTGCTACCTACGAGGAGCTGGGCAAGGCCATGGGCGTCGATGAGGCTGCTCTCGCTGAGACCATGAACAACTGGAACGGCTATGTGGAGGCAAAGAACGACCCCGACTTTGGCCGTACCAGCTTCGCCAACCCCCTGAACACCGCTCCCTACTATGCCATCAAGGTCACTGCAGGCGTCCACCACACCATGGGCGGTCTGAAGATCAACCCCAACACCGAGGTGCTGAACGAGAACGGCGAGGTCATCCCGGGCCTGTTCGCAGCCGGTGAGGTGACTGGCGGCGTCCACGGTGCAAACCGTCTGGGCGGCAACGCTGTGGCCGACTTTACCGTCTTTGGCCGCATCGCCGGTGCTGCTGCCAGCGACTACGCTGCATGAGCATCCGCAAGCAGCCTGAACCGGCCAAAGGCGGAAAGCGCCTGAGCTGGAAGGCGAACCTCCTCTTCGCCGCCGTCGTTTTGACGGCCGCAGCCCTGCTGTTCTGGCTGCTGCGTCCCCGCAGCAAGGCCGAACCGCTGGAAGCAGTCGTGGATTTCGGCGACGGCATCACCGAGGTGCTGCCACTGGACAAGGACTACGATTACCTGTACGAGGTGGGCGGCTATGTCGTCCATCTACAGGTGAAAGACGGCGCGGTTGCGTTTCAGGACAGCCAGTGTCCGGACCATGTCTGTGAGCAGTTTGGCTGGCTGAGCGAGGAGGGCGCATGGGCGGCTTGTGTCCCTGCCGGGGTGTATGTGAAGCTGGCCCCGCAGAGCGAGGCCGACACAGCATCCTGACCGGTCAAAAGGAATGAAGACACCCGCAAGACTCTGCAAAGAGCCTTGCAGGTGTCTTTTTTTGCGCAAAAATGACCGGATATTTTGTAAATAATGGGTGAAATGAAATTTGGACGCTTGTGTATTTCGGCAAAATGCGATACACTACCAATAACAGATTTTTTGTGCAAAGGGGATCGTATGCCCGTTTGCCTACCATAGGAGGAAAAGCATGATCTGGAAAAAGAAAAAGGATGCAGCAAACCAGTCCGCTGGGGAGGCGTCGGAGGCAAAGACCTCGTCCGGCGCAGCCGCATTCGCCAAGAAAAACTGGAAATGGCTTGCCCCGCTGGCTGTCGTGCTGGTAGTGGCCGTCGTGCTGGTCGTGGGCGGCGGCAGCAGGGGCGCTGCGAGCCGTGATGTGACCTACACCGAGACGACCCCCACCCGTCAGGATGTCTCCAACTCCCTGAGCGGCACCGGCACCCTGAACCCGGCCAATACCTATACCGTCAAGTCGCTGGTGGACGGCAAGATCCTCACCAGCAATATTGAGGAGGGCGACAAGGTGGGGGAGGGCGATGTGCTCTACACCATCGACAGCTCGGACGCTTCCACCAATCTGGAAAAGGCCAGCATCGCCCTGCAGCAGGCCCAGCGCAGCTACGACAAGACCGTAGACCGCCAGTTCGTCCACGCTGAGGTGGACGGTACCGTCAGCAGCCTCAAGGTCGCCAAGGGCGACGAGGTGAGCAGCGGTCAGGAGGTGGCGGTCATCCGCGACAGCTCCAAGATGATGCTGAGCCTGCAGTTCCCCGCAGCCGACGCCGCCAACTTCTCGGTGGGCCAGAGCGCCGACGTGGTGCTGGATGGCACCTTCGAGAGCCTGAAGGGCACCATCACCGCCGTCACCGGTACCGATGAGCTGAGCACCGGAAACCTGCTGGTGCGCACCGTCACCATCCGCGTCAACAATGCAGGCGGTCTGACCACCGCACAGGCAGCGACTGCCAACGTCAACGGTGTCAGCTCCATCGCCTCCGCGACCTTTGCCTATCAGGCAGAGCGCACCCTGACCGCTCCCGCTGCCGGTACGGTCTCCTCCATCAATGTGCAGGAGGGCGACGACGTCACCAAGGGCGACATCCTCATCGAGCTGTCGGGCGACGACCTGACCGAATCCATCCAGTCTGCTTCTGAGACCCTGCGCAGCGCCGAGATCTCGATGCAGAACCAACAGGATACCATGTCCAACTACATCATCACCTCGCCCATCAGCGGCACCATCATCGAGAAGGACGCACAGCAGGGCGAGGCCCTCACCTCCGGCAGCACCCTCTGCGTCATCTATGACCTGAACTATCTGGAAATGGTCATCAACGTGGACGAGCTGCAGATCAGCTCCCTCTCCGTGGGCCAGAAGGTCCAGCTGACCGCCGACGCCGTCACCGACAAGACCTATGTGGGCACCGTGACCCGCGTGTCCATGAAGGGCAGCTCCAGCGGCGGCACCACCACCTATCCCATCACCATCCGCATCGATGAGACCGACGGCCTGCGCCCCGGCATGAACGCCAATGCAGAGATCGTCGTGGCAGAGGCCAGCAACGCCCTCGTTGTGCCCAACGCCGCTGTCATCCGCGGCGGCTATGTGCTGGTGACGAAAAAATCGCCCAGCGCCGCCAACGCTGTGGAGGACATGGACGCTCCGGAGGGCTATGTCTACGTCAAGGTCGAGACCGGCGTCAGCGACGACAGCTACACCCAGATCAAGAGCGGTCTGCAGGAGGACGACACGGTGGCCTACGATACCAGCTCTGTGTCGGATGACTATTACAGCGACAGCGACAGTATCTGGTAAGGAGGTGGCCCATGAGCGCTCTTATCGAATTTGATCAGGTGTGTAAGTATTATCAGATGGGCGACACGCTGGTGAAGGCTGCCGACCACATCTCGATGAAGATCGAGAAGGGGGAGTTCGTGGCCATCGTGGGCCAGTCCGGCTCGGGCAAGTCTACCTGCATGAACATCATCGGCTGTCTGGATGTGCCCACCCACGGCGTCTACCGGCTCAATGGCCGGGACGTGGGCAAGATGAACCGGGACGAGCTGGCGGATGTCCGCAACGAGATGCTGGGCTTCATCTTCCAGCAGTACAACCTTCTGCCCCGGCTGAACCTTCTGGAAAACGTGGAGGTGCCGCTGGTCTACGCCAACATCTCCCGCGCCGAGCGCCACAAGCTGGCCAAGGATGTGCTGGAAAAGGTGGGACTGGGCGACAAGCTCAAGAACCTGCCCAACCAGCTCTCCGGCGGCCAGCAGCAGCGCGTTTCCATCGCCCGTGCTCTGGTGCGCAACCCGGCGGTCATCCTTGCCGACGAGCCGACCGGTGCTCTGGACTCCCACACCGGCCGCGAGGTCATCGGGATGCTTCAGCAGCTCCATAAAGAGGGCCATACTGTGGTGCTCATCACCCACGACAATTCCATCGCCGTGCAGGCGGAGCGAATCATCCGTCTGGAGGACGGACAGGTGGTGTATGACGGTGACGCCCACGCGCCCGAGGCCATCGTGCAGCCCACCATGTCCGCCGAACCGGCACAGGAGGCAACCAAATGATCCTTGAGACTTTCCGCCAGGCGCTGCAAAACGTCTGGAGCAATAAGCTGCGCACCTTCCTGACCATGCTGGGCATCATCATCGGCGTTATGGCGGTCATCGTCATCGTCGGTCTGGGCAACGGCATGACCAGAAGTATGCGGGACAGCTTTTCCGCAATGGGCACCAGCACCCTCTCCATCCAGATATGGGGCTATGGTTCCCGCACTGCGACGGTGGATGATCTGTACAACATCGTCAAAAAGAACCCCGAACTGCTTTCCTCCATCTCACCGGAGCTGGATTTCAGCGACAACACCCCCAAGGTGGGCACGACGCGCTACCGTTACGGTACGGTGTACGGCGTGGATGAGAACTACATCGAGTCGAAGGGCTACACCCTCGCCAAGGGCCGGAACATCCAGTATATGGACATCGCAGACAACAAGCAGATCTGCGTCATCGGCGATTACATCAACCGTACGGCCTACGGCGGCAATGCGGTGGGCCAGACCATCAAGCTCGGCGCGTACAAGTTCCGCATCGTGGGCGTGCTGAAGGCCAAGATCTCCAATCCCGACCAGCAGGAGGGCAGCGACGACGATGCCGTCTATCTGCCCTACACCACGGCCATGCGCCTTTCCAACGAAAGCTCGCCGGACTCCTACTCCGCCATCATGGTGGACGAGAGTCGGGCCAACGAGGCCAAGGCTGCGGTGGAGCAGGGGCTGTATGACATCTTCAAGAGCGACAGTGCCTACTATGTCTACAGCGCCAGCGAGTGGCTGGAAGAGATGAACAAGATGATCAACATGGTCATCGTCATCCTCACCGGCATCGCCAGCATCTCGCTGCTGGTGGGCGGCATCGGCATCATGAACATCATGCTGGTGTCTGTCACCGAGCGCACCCGCGAGATCGGCATCCGCAAGGCGATGGGCGCGAAGGAAAGGACCATTCTGGCCCAGTTCGTCACCGAGGCAGCCACCACTTCGGCCCTCGGCGGCACGCTGGGCATCATCCTCGGCTATATCGTGTCGGCCATCGCCAATCAGGTGCTTCCCATGTTCACCGACGGCATGGACGTCACGGTCAGCCCGTCCTTCAACTCCATCGCGGCGGCCTTCGGCATCTCGGTGTTCATCGGTGTGCTGTTCGGCTATCTGCCCGCAAAGCGTGCAGCGCGGCTCAACCCCATCGACGCGCTGCGGTATGATTGATCTCCCCGGAATGCGAAAGGCTCTCCCTTTGGGAGAACTGTCACCGAAGGTGACTGAGAGGGCAAGGATGCTTGCCTTGGTCAGGCGGCTTGCCCTCTCCGTCTCGCATTCGCTCGCCACCTCTCCCAAAGGGAGAGGCTTCGCGCTGATTTCTATAGCAGTTTGCGCTTTTAATGCACAAGCAACATCCGCAAACTGCATATCGCAAATATGCTATTTTGATAGGCACTATTTCTAAAAATTGCGATACAAGGAGTAACCACCATGAAAAAACGTCTTCTCGCATTTCTGCTGGCGCTCAGCATCGCGGTGTCGATGCTGGCTGCGCCGGCGTCGGCTGCGGGCAATAACACCGCCGTCCAGTTTGCCATCACGCTGGGTGCTATGGATGCGGACCAGTCCGGCGCTCTGAACGCAGCCGTGACCCGCGGCGCATTCGCCAAGATGCTCACATCCTACTCCACCTTCCGGGAGAGCGTCTCCTCTCAGGGGGCCGTGGGCACCCTTTACACCGACCTGCCCGGCACCTCGGCATGGGCACCCTATGTCCGCATCGCAGTGCAGCAGGGCTGGATGAACGGCTACACCGACGGCAGCTTCCGCCCGGACAACGCCGTCACGCTGGAAGAAGCCTGCACTGCCGTCCTCAAGCTGATGGGCTATAAGATGACCGACCTGAGCGGCGCGTTCCCTAACGCCCAGCTCAACAAGGCCAGCGAGATCGGCCTGCGCAGCGGTCTTGACCGTCGTCAGGGCGAGGCGATGAACTACGAGGACTGCGCCATCCTGCTCTACAACGCCCTCACCGCCAACAACGCCAGCGGCTCGGCCTACGGCACGACGCTGGGCTTTACGGTGAGCGACGGTCAGGTGGACGGCTCCACCGTCCTGCTCAGCAGCCTGCAGGGTCCCTTTGTCGCCTCGGAGAGCACGGTGCTGCCCTTCGTGCCCGCCAGCGTCTACCGCAACGATAAGGTGTCCGACTCTGCCGAGCTGAACAAGTACGACGTCTATTACTACAGCGAGAGCCTCAAGACCCTGTGGGTCTACACCCGCCGCGCCGCAGGCCGCATCACCGAGGTGTCGCCCTCGGCCAGTGCGCCCACGTCCATCACGGTGGCAGGCACCTCCTATACGCTGGGCAGCACGGCCATCGCTTCGCAGGTGTCTTCCCTCAACGGCGGCGGCGTGGGCCAGATCGTGACGCTGCTGCTGGGTATGAACAATGTGGCCGCAGGCATCGTCACCGGCGAGGAGGCCGATGAGGTCTTTTACGGCGTGGTGCAGTCGGCTTCCCGCAACCTCATCGACGAGGACAACAGCGCCGATGTGCTCCAGACCGTCAAGGTCATGTGCACGGATGGCATCGCCCGCACCGTGAATGTGGACAAAAGTCTGAACTTTCCCACCGGCTGGCTGGTGGAGGTGAAGGTCAACGCCGACGGCGAGAGCGTGGAGAAGATCTCGGAGTGCTCCGTCAATGGCGTCGTGAACGAGAACGCCACCGCACTGGGCGATATGGCCCTTGCAGACGACGTGCAGATACTGGATACGAGTACAGGGGGTGTGGCTGGGACGGTTCGTCCCAGCCGCCTATCGGGGGTAAAGTTAGATGCTTCCGATGTCCGCTACTATACCACCAATCCGCAGGGCCAGATCGATAAGCTCATCCTGAACGACGTTACCGGTGACCTGTGGTATTACGGTGTGTTGGATGACGTGAAAAATGTTGCTACCAACTACAGCACCCTCCTCAGCGCCATCAAGGCTGAGCCGGGCGACGGCACCATCGACACCGATGCGGTCGTCGGTCAGGTGAAGAGCATCATGGTGCCCACCACCACCGAGATCCTCTGGGGCGTCATCTCCGGCGACATCCTCAGCACGGCGTGGGAGCGCCTCACCAGCAATACCGGTGCCCTGCTGAGCCTCGGCTTCCAGCAGATCGCCCAGATCACGGGCACGCCCTTCAGTCAGATCTTCAACTTCATCGGCAGCGGCGCGACCTACATCGGCTACGTCGGCGGCCAGCAGGTCAGCCTGAGCACCCCCATCAAGTATCCGGTTCTGGCAGGCGGCATTGCGGTCTGTCAGGAGACCACCGGCTCAGTCCGCAACATGGTGCAGCTGATGCCCATGAAGATCGACAAGGTGGGCGCAGCCAGCGTCCTCTCCTCCAATGGGGAGCGGTTCGAGATGGCCGACGACGCGCAGGTCTATCTGTGGTACAAGGGCCAGTATTACTACACCAAGCTCACCTCGGTGAACTCCGATGACTACTACCTCACCGGCTGGTACGACAACTTCGGCTGCGCCGCCGGCAAGAAGGTGCGCATCATCGTCGCGGTCAAGAAGGATTGATGCCGGGCTATTACAGCCGCCCCGCGCGGCTGGGCCGTCAGGTGCGCCAACTGCTTCTCCCGCGGCGGTGTCCCTACTGCCGCGAGGTATTGGGGACGCTGCTGCGCTGTGAGGCGTGTATGACCCGTCTGGAGGAGCTGCGCCGTAGCCCGACTATGCGGCTGGCCCGGGCCAGCCACTATCTGGGCAGGCTGGAAGGGGCCGCCGCGCCCTACCGGTATGAGGGCGTCGTCCGGGACGCTATCCTCCGCGCCAAATACGAGGGGGAGAGCTGGACGGCGGTGGAGCTGGGCCTGGAGATGACAGCCCGGCTGTTCGGCGCAAAGGTCGAGATGCACTTTGCCGAGCCGGTGCCCGGCCCTGTGGCGGGCGCTGCGGTCGGGTATGACTGCATCATCCCGGTGCCTGCCAGCAGCCGTCGGCGCGGCTACAACGTGCCGGAACGGATGGCCCGGCCGCTGTCTCATGCACTGGGGCTTCCGCTGCTGCCGAAGGCGCTCTGCCGCGCCCGGGCCGGACGCCATCAGGCCGGGCTTTCGCTGGAGGAACGTCTGGTGAATGTGGCAGGCGCGTTTCGTGCGCAGGAGCCGGAGCTTGTGGAAGGGAAGCGGGTGCTGCTGGTGGATGACGTCATCACTACCGGTGCGACAGCCGCAGCCTGTGCGCAGGCCCTCTTGGATGCAGGCGCACACAGCGTCTTTGCGGTGGCACTGGCTGCGTCAGGCGGAGAAATGGACGCAACATCGAATGCTTCCGAAGCATGAGCGAAAAATCCAGAAAAAATTGAAGAAAATTGCAAAAAGTGCTTGACAAAACGGCCTGCAACGGGTATACTAATGGAGCTGTGAGCGATGAGCCACAACAAATATCCGGGTGTAGCGCAGTTTTGGTAGCGCGCTTGAATGGGGTTCAAGAGGCCGTGAGTTCGATTCTCGCCACTCGGACCAAACAAAAATAATCCGAACTTGTTTCCGATAGGAGATGGGTTCGGATTATTTGTTTTCTTCGGAAAATTTAACGCAGGTGTCCGTGGAAGATGAAATCCGAAATCATAGATTGACCGACATAAGCTACGACATGATTTCAGGAGGAAACGAACATGAAGTACGATGCAAGAGCTTGCCATTTCAACATGGACACCGGGTGCGTGGAGCTGCTGCTCCGGGATGGGAGAATGATCTCCATCGACTGCACCGGGGTCGAGAATGCACTGGATGTGACTATGGCACAGAGGTCGGAGTTGGATTATCTCATCTACAATGACCCACTGGGCTATGCAGATTTGATCTTGAACGGTGATTTAGAAGAGTATTTAGGAACAGTGATATCTGTTCATGGATTTGGAGATTGAAAAAGGGTGCCACTTTGCTGGCTTGCAAAGTGGCACCCTTTTTCTGTCAAGTAAGGATTGCGAGAAAAAATTAACAATCAACTTAAAGATAAACGCACAGCCTAAAAATATTAACGAATTGTAAAGAATATTTTGGAATTTGACAAAGCACCTGAATGGTGATATATTGTTAAATGAAAGTAGCACTCTGACACGACGAGTGCTAGAACTGTAAGGCTATAAGGAGGCCTTTTATGCCAAATGTACTTGAACGCCAGCAGGATATTCTATCAATAATTTCAGAATTAGACATCTCGCCTACGATGTACTCTAATGCAGTTGAAAAGTATAAGGCAATCACGGCTTATCTTGAAAGCTATGGAATAGAGGCAGAAATGTATCCGCAGGGTTCTTTCGCATTTGGAACTGTAGTTAGACCGACTAGCAAGAGCACGGATGCGAATTATGATTTGGACTTTATCTGTCAGATCAAAGGCGACAGGAGTAGTCACACGCCTAGTGAATTAAGAAAAATTCTTCTTGACGCACTAAAAGCCAGTGGAATATATGAAGGAAAACTAGAAATTTGGGATGAGTGCTTCACAATCGAGTATGCTGATGTGGGAAAGATCGGCTTTACAATTGATATTGTTCCTGCAACAGATGAGAGTGAGGAGAAAAAACAGTCGCTTTTGGCTAAAAGCTCTTACCCGAATTTGATAAATACAGCTGTTGCAATTCCAAAACATAATGGAAACCATAATTACACATGGATTACTAATAACCCTAGAGGTTTTCGACAGTGATTTGATGAAATTAACAAACCGTTTTTGGAGGCGGGACGAAATAATTACAGGAATGAATTGTTCAAAAGACATTCGAGATTCTACGCTTCTGTTGAGGAAATCCCACATGCACTAGACAGATCGGCACTTCAACGGGTTATTCAACTTCTGAAATATCATCGAAATGTATACTACGATAAACTGCCGGGTGGCGATGATATTAAACCGATTTCTGCAATCATAAATGTTTTGGTTACAGAAATTTCTAAAGCATACAATCCAGAATGTTCTGTTTTTGAATTATTAGAGTATGTCCTTAAAGAACTTGAGATTTACGCACAGCATCTGGCGAAGAATCAAAAAGAATTCGTAGCATTATACGGAGCCAGAAATGTAATCTCACATAATAATGGGGTTTGGTATATTGCAAATCCAGCAAATCCTGAGGATAACTTAGCGAATAGGTGGAATGAAAACCCTCGAATTCCTAAAACCTTTTTTATGTGGATAAAAGTTGTAACAAGTGATTTGATTGATTCGTTGCAGCAGGATGATAAACATTTTAGAACTACTCTTGATAATGGGTTTGGCTCAAAAGCTGTTACTGCGGCATTAGGGGAAAAATATATGACGACAGAAGCTCCCAGACTGATTATTAAAGAATCGGCTCCTAGCCATACTGTAAAATATGATTTTTTCTCAAGCAGTTGCGCTGCAACAAGTCCAAAGCCTTTTGCAGTGTTATAAAGAATTAAAAGTTGTGACAGTTGAAGCTTCGCAAATTAAACTTTCTGGAAATATTGAGATAAACAGAGAGTGGAATGACGTTCGACTTAATAAGGACTATTCAATAACAATTATTATTCCGATTGAGTCAAATCAAGTACCATATGTTATTGATGCAGGTAATCAGATTGATTCTTCGTATCCACATCGTTATAAAGATGGAGGCTTGTGTCTTGAAATTGATACTGTAATAAAACTGAAATTCTTGAATGGCATGACATTGTCTGAATGGATGCTTAATTATGTAGAAACTTACTTTTTTTCATATGAGTATTTCAAACGCTATGGAGTGTTTCCATTTGGAGAAAGAGTCCATGGAATAATCGGCCTGCTCGATTACTATGGAGAAAAGCTAAATGAGACAGATTTGACTAAAACATATTATCTTATGCGTTATATAGCCACGAAGCCATATAGAGGTCATTTTAAGTGCCTCTGCGGTTCTCAGAAACATCTTAGGGATTGCCATGGAAAGTACGTGATAGCCTACTATAATAACTTTGACGCATATGAATTTTTAAAGCAGGATTTATCTTTGATTGAATACACACTCTATAAAGTGCGGAAAGGCAAAGAATGAGTAGCAAAGAAATTCAAGTTAGACAAAATCAAGAACTTCAATTAAAAATACAGTATGCGGCCCGTGAATGTTATAACACAGCTGAAAAATTGAATTACTGGGTATGGGGACTGTGTATACTTTCGTTTGTGATCGGCTTTCTTCCCAATGAGTCAGGCTCAGTCCTTTTGAGTGTTGGCTCTATATTGTATGATGTCTTGGCATTTTTATTGAATATTGCTCTTGTTAAAAAGAATTCTAATGCTGCTATGTTGAGAAAGCATTTTGATGATTTGGGTCAATAGTTCTGCAAACTCCGCATCCAACTCCTTGACCTTCGGCAATTTTTGTAGTCCCGCCTCGTCAAAGGCCGCTTTCGCCGCCTTGTGCAGGGTGATTTCCTCCCGGTGGGTTTCCAAAAACTTTTTACTGTACCCTGACTTGCGGTAGGCATCATAGACCTCACGGGTCTTGGCATAGTTGATGATGTGGGTTTTCAGCACGGCAATTTCCGTCAGCCTTGCTTCTGCTGCCTTGATGGAATCGCCCATGGCATGATAGTGTTCCGTTGCCGCCGCTGCACGTTCTCGCAGTTCCTCGGCACTGCTGATCTTCTGTTCCTGTAAAAACAGCAGGGTCTTGGACATCTCTTTCAGGTTGAACTTGTTCGCCCACTTTTTGTAGCCGACACTCTTGCCCTCTGTCATTTTCCCTTGAATATCTACTAGAAGCTGGAACGATTGCTCCTGCGGTGGTTTCTTCTGGTACGGCTTGTGCTTTGCCTTTCCCTCCAGCACTGCCTTGATCTCGTCCTCGCCATAGCCGGTGCCCAGAGTGCGGAAACGGATAAAACGCTTCTGCCCCTTGCCCTTCACCGCCGTGTGCTTGCCACGCTTCACCTCGTAGCCCTGCTGTATCAGCTTTTGAAGAAAAACTTCAAAGTCCTTCGGCTGCTCTGCAAGGATGGTGTCGATGATTCCGCACAGGCGGTCACGGTTGCTTTCTCTCGGCGGGTAAACGATGCGCTTCTGCCGTTCCCGATAAGGCTTGTACTCGATGGTGGAGAGCTGATGTTCCAAGCAGATTAGATCGCTCAACCGCTGTACTGCAAAGGTGGAAAGCCAGAAATTTTTGAACTTCCGGGTCCCATCCAAGGCAGTGGAATTATCCACCCGGAAGGCTCGCCCCTCCATGTGGATGGTAGCACCCAGCGGCAGATAGTCCTTCCGGCGCAGATACTTCGTCTGGTGATGAGTGCCGTCCTCGTTCAGCCCAGCAAGGTAAATATTTTCGCCACACTGCCACAGTTGCTTGGCACGGTGCGCCCACTGGTCGCTAGGGAAGCCGGTGACCGGGACGGTGCCCAATTCCGTTTCCTTTTCCAGCAGCTTTCCACCTACAAGTTCGCAGATCTTCCGGGCATCCTCGCCGTAAAACTCAAACTGACCGCCCTGTTCAAAACCTACCAGCGCATCCGGGTGCTGCTCCTTCAGGGCGTTGTACTCGGAGGCGGCATCCAACGGCAACAGTGCCGGGCGTTCCTCTGCTTTGCTGTGGTAGTGCTCCAGTTCTTCGTCCGTAACGCTGACGAGTTCGGAGAAATCCAGAGCCTCCAGCTCGGTTTCGGTCAGTTCTTCCAGACTTTCGTACGCCGCTCGTCGATCAGCACCTCGCCCAGATACCGCTCCACACGGTATCCCACCAAATCCACATTAACTTGAATGGGAATCTCCTCATCGGTGGCGTTGGTGTAGGCAACGCCGATCTTGGACAGGTCAGAAAAGTCTGGCTCGGAATCGTATTCTTCCTGACAAAACTCCAGAATCAGATTTTGGGCGCGGGTCAGGGCACCATCTGGCTTTACGCTGACAGGCGCAGGGGGCGTGTAATGCTCCTTTTCCTTGTCGGTCAGGTAGCGGTCGGACTGGATCATCAGGTCGATATACTGTTCCACCTGTGCCCATTTCAGGGTGATTTTCTGGTGCTCAGGGTAATGGTCAAATTCCAGCCCCTTCCAGTCGTGGTTGACAAAGCCGCTGCTGCCGTCCAGAAAATTGTGGGAGTGCCCACCGATGCCGTACTCCTTTGCCAACGCTTTGGCACGGAGGCTGCGGTCAGGCTGGGTCTGGTACAGTGCCATAATGCGCTGTTTACCGCCCATAAATCCTGAACCGTGCCACCGCAGTTCTTTTTCAATTTCAGCCTGCGACAAAACAAAAGCGGAGGGCGTTTTTTCGCTCTCCGCTTGGTCGATTTTTTCAATTTGCTGGGCTTCCGTAGGGATGGCAACATCCAGAAAACTTAGCTGTAAATCAGCTCCGTCAGTACCAGTTCCTCGGCCTGCGCTTTCAGGCTGTTCATGTGCTGCACCCACGCCATCTGATTCTGCTCTTTGTCCGGGGCCGGGTTCTTCGCCAGCAGTTCGGTCATCATCTGCTCCTTCATCGCTACTGCGGTCTGCTCCAGTTCGGACAGAGTTGGGTACAGGCTCCCCGACAGGAGCATCGTGTTGTACAGCACCGGGCGATGGTCTTTCAAGTACGTCCGGCGCAGCCTGCCGTACTTGCCCAGCGGCTTCCGGGGCTGGTTCAGGGTCAGGTTCGGGAACTGGTAGTCCCCGACGGTCGAGTAGGTCACGTTCCTGCTGTTCGTATTCCATGCAGACGGTCATTCGGTTCTCAAGGTTCGATGAAGGCTTGTAGAAAGCATATCATAATGAAGCAGAAATTTTTAGGAAGCATTCCTTCCGGTTTTCAGTGGATTTTAGGAGAATCCCAAGGAAAAACCGGAAGTAATAGTTCCGGTTTTGCGCAATATTGAATGAATCAACGACGATTTTCCAAAAACGAATTTTTCTCCAAGAAATTTGCTTATTCAGCGTCTGTTAAGATACGCAGTCGGCACAGTTTATGTGCTGAATATCGGGTTTTGGCGAAGCCCAACAATCGTTTTTGAAGTCGGATTTGAAAAATCTGATTCAAAACTTGTGAGTTGGCACCAACTCGCCCTGCTTGCTGCGGTTGCAAACTCGAAAATTTTTTTGCAGAAAAATAACCGCCCGCTTCAAGTTGAACTTGAAAACGGACGGTCTCGATTGCAAAATGATTTTCAAATTTGGGAAGCACGTTGAAAGGTTTCATAGCACCCGCAAGCAATGCAGACGTATATACATCTGCTTATTTTGCTTTGCAAAATACTTGTTGGGGAGCACCCAAACCCTTGAACTGCATCCCGTGGATGCAGGCTGTTTTAAGCAAATAAAAAGGAAAACTGTTTTACTTTTTGCGGAATTCTCCATATAGCCACTCTGCCAGAGCTGACATAATAGCCTTGTACTTGCTGGTATCCTCAAACAAGGAAGAGAAGGTGTCCTGCGCTTCGAGATAGCTGTCCTGTGCGGCAGTATCAAAAGCCTTGGGGAAGATGCTCTCGGTAAAGATCTGCGGGTCGGAGCTGCGCGCCAGCTTTGCCAGCTTCGGGTCGGCCAGCAGACGGTCATGCAGGGCAGTAAGCAGCACCCGGTCGGCATTGGTGAACTCACCCTTGAACTTCTCGTTGATCTTCAAAATGATCTCGTCCAGCGGCTCCTTGGGGTCGTGGCCGAGAGCACCCTTCTGGGTGACCGGCTCGTAGACGCCCTTTGTGTGTTCCAGCTCAATAGCACCGGCAAAGGTCTTTTGCAGCTTGTAATACTCCAGCTGCAATTTGCCCTCCAGATCCAGCGGAGAGACCTCGTCCGGCGGCAGCAGTTTGAGCAGGTAAGCGCAGAATACGTTCTCCTTGTGCAGCTCTTCGTCGAACATCCGCGCCACCTGTGAAACGTAGCCATACCACTTGACAAGGCTGCGCAGCAGGCGGCGGAACTGGTACCGCTCGGCCTGCGTTTTCTGGTTGTAGCGGTCTGCCACCGGCTTCAAGACGCTGCTCATGCGGCCCACGGCATTTTTGTCCTGCTTGGTGCTGCGGAAATACTCCTTAGCAAAGGCTTCCACGTCTGCGTCGGAATAGACCGCAAAGCTCCGCAGCTCCTTCTGGGTCTTGTAAATGAGGTCGGTGTTGACCTCCTGCTCCAGAAAGGTTTCCTGATAAAACGGCTGGAAGGCTTCCCGGATGTCCTCTGCCTTGTTCACAAAATCCAGCACAAAGGTGTCGGTTTTGCCGGGGCAGGTACGGTTTAAGCGGGAGAGGGTCTGCACTGCCTTGACGCCCTTCAGCTTTTTGTCCACGATCATGGTGTGGAGCAGCGGTTCGTCAAAGCCTGTCTGGTATTTTTCTGCCACGATGAGCACATTGAAGTTGTTATGAAACTCCTTTTTGGTCTGGCTCTCCGCAATGTGGCTGCCGTCGGCGCGGACGTTCAGGGACTGCTCCGTGTACTCCACACCGCCATCCGGTACGGCACCGGAAAACGCCGCTAAGATCTGCACATCGTCATAGCCTTGCTCCGCAATGTAGCGCTTGACCTCGTGGAAGTACCGCACTGCTGCCAATCGGGAGGAGGTGACCACCATCATCTTGCCCCGCCCGCCGATCTTGTGGCTGGTGGTCTCCCGGAAGGTTTCTACAATGATCTTTGCCTTCTGGCTGATGTTGTAGGGGTGCAGCTCTTCATACTTACGGATGAGCTTCGCCGCCCGGCTGGCGGGCAGGTCGGGGTTGTCCGGGATAGTCTTGGCGATCTTGAAGCAGGTGGAATAGGTCATGTAGTTTTGCAGCACATCCAGAATGAACCCTTCTTCAATGGCCTGCCGCATACTGTAAATGTGGAAGGGGTGGTGACTGCCGTCCGGGTACTCGGTGCCGAACAGTTCCAGCGTGGCGGCTTTTGGGGTGGCGGTAAAGGCAAAGAAGGACAGGTTCTTGTGCCGCCCGTGGGAGGTCAACTCCTTCACCAGTGCATCCTCCGGGTCGATCTCGTCCTCCGCTTTGCCTTCCAGCTCGGCATATTCCCGCAGCGCATCCTCGGTGTCGGCAAGGGCGGCTTTCAGCTTCAAAGCAGAGGTGCCGGTCTGGGAGGAGTGCGCTTCGTCGATGATAACGGCATAGTTCTTCCCGGCGGTCTTGTTTACCTCAGTGTAGATGACCGGGAACTTTTGCAGCGTGGTGATGATGATGCGTGCGCCGTTGTTGATGGCATCCCGCAGGTCGCCGGAGTTTTTGTCCTCGCCGATGGCCTCCACCGCACCCAGCGTATGGTCGAAGCCGGAGATGGTCTCCTGCAGCTGTGCGTCCAGCACGGTGCGGTCAGTCACCACGATGACGCTGGCAAACACCGGCTTGTTCTCGGTGTTGAACAGGGAAGCCAGCCGGTACGCCGTCCAAGCAATGGAGTTGGACTTGCCCGACCCGGCGCTGTGCTGGATGAGATAGTGCTGCCCGGCACCCTTCTGCCGCACATCTGCCACCAGCTTGCGCACCACGTCCAGCTGGTGGTACCGGGGAAAGATCAGGGTCTTGCCGTCCTGCAGGCTCATGAACTTTTGCAGGATGTCCATCATGCTGTCCTTCTGGAACACTTCTTCCCAGAGGTAGGCGGTAAGGTAGCCGTTGGGGTTGGGCGGGTTGCCTGCACCGCCGTCCCGCCCGGCACCGTTAGAGCCCTGATTGAAGGGCAGAAAGCGGGTATCCTTGCCTGCCAGCCGGGTGGCCATCCAGACCTCGGTCAGGTCTACGCAAAAATAGCCCAGAATGCGCTTATTGAACTGGAAACACACCTCCCGGGGGTCCCGGTCGTGCATCCATTGCTGCTTGGCGTTCTCCACGGTCTGCCCGGTGAACTGGTTCTTCAGCTCAAAGGCGAACACCGGGATGCCGTTTACCGCCAGCACCATGTCCACTGAGTTGTGGGTGGTGTCGGAGTAGAACCACTGCCGGTTGCAGGTGATCTCGTTTTGGGCGTAGCGCTGGGCGTCCTTCTGGTTCAGCGCGGACTCCGGCTGAAAATAGCACACCCGGAACCGCCGTCCCCGGTGCTTGAACCCATACCGCAGCACCGAAAGCAGTCCGTCCGCATCGCAGGCATTATTAAAGGCCGTGCAGAACTTCCGCACCGGGTTTACCGTGTTCTGCTTTTCAAAAAATGCCCACTCATTGGGCTGGGTCTTTTGCACAAAGCGGATCAGGGTATCCACAAACAGCCCCAGCTTGGGGTCGTAGCAATCCCCGTTTCGGGTGTAGCCCCCGGCAGGGGAGAGCAGCGCCGCCGCAATGTCCGATTCAAACTGCTTTTCGGTGGTGATGAGGGGCATGGTTAGACCTCCTTACCGTTGTTTTATAAAATCGTATATGTAATTAGAAGACAGATTGAGTATAATTGTGAGAATAATACCGACTAAAAGGAAATTACGGAATTTTTTAAGCCGATGATCTTGTTTCACATTTTCTCCAAATGCAATTTCATTTTTAGGAAATAAATAGGATCTGAATGCTACAAATAGATTCATAATTACTAAGAAAAAAAGAACAGTATAATTAAAAGGAAGAACGTGCTCAATTAAAGCTGAAAATAAAAATCCATCGACTAATGTGATAACAGGAAGGAATGGAAGACCAACAAAGTAGGTATAAGGCAGTTGTTGTGCCTTTAGCAAGGGTGTGAGCTTTTCTTTTAAATAATGATAATTTCTTTCATCATTGCTGAAATCATAAGCGATGCTATTAGTTCTAAAAGAGTAGAATGAATCACTATCGAACTGAATTGTAATAGTGTTTGAATGGATAGAGTCTGATGGAAGATATGCGTATAAGGTGAATTGACTTATTCGATAGACAATGGTGACAACACTATCATAAAACTCAGCGGGGCTGTCGAAAGTATAGGTTTCTGAACCAGCGTGTACTTTTATCTCAAAAGTTGCTTGCTTAGAAGCGGTTTGTATAATTGAAATAACCTGATCAATAAAAGGCTTGTCAACTTTATAGCCAAAACGTGTTGGAATAGAATCGGATATTATTTGTTTCATTTTTACCTCTTTTCTTTCGGAAAAATCTCCATAGAGAAATTATTCCTTTTAATATCCAATATTTAATGATTTGATGCCGACAGAGTAATTAAATAATATATCGGTAGGAATAATTTGAGAGAAATCTTTTATGGAACCAATATCAAGGGTTAAAGTTGAGTTGGTGAGGATGCTCATGTGTTTCTCCGAAAGTTGCGCAATAGGTTTGCTAAGGCCCTCTTCAAAAAGTTTCACAGCGGGCGTGTCTTTCATAATGCATACACGAAATTCCTGCTGATTCTTGAAGGAATCACGTTTTATGAATTCAAAAAGATGGTCGATATGAGTAGGATGTGCGGGAGGAATATATTTGGCTAACTCTGCACGAAGTTGATTTTCGGAAAAATAAGAAACATCACCATATACAGTTGTTGATTCATTATAGTGCGATTGCAAGGCATCGATAAATCGGTCGGTGTTAACTACAAGGGCATAGCTACAGTTAAGAAGCTTTAAATCTTGTGCAGATGCGGGAGGAATGATTAAAAAGTCATTATAGATATGCTGGTAATGAAAAAAGCACGTTATGAAAGAATTGAAGCGCATAAAATGCCCACTGCTAGGAATGACTTTATCTTCATAAGGATGAGGAATATATTCAAAAGAAGGAAGACTCCCATCAAACTGGTCAGAGCGAACAGTGTCGGTTTTATCATATTGTTGATAATAGGCAATGTTACGCATGAATAAATGTCCTTGTTGAAGCTCTTCCAGATATTCTTTTTGAGAAAATCGTACGATAGGCAACATGTTCATTTTACACCTCCCTCTTTCCCGTTACAACCTCATAAATCAAACTTTTCTTATAGCTTTCCATTTCCTTCACCAACTGTTCTTTTTTCGCAATCAGCCCGTCAATCTCAGCGCATTTGGCGTCAAGGTAGTCAGCAATTTCTTTTTGCTCTTCAAGTGGTGGCAACAAAACAGGCATGGATTTAAGAAGGCTCTGCCCAAGACTAGCCCGTGTTACAAGATTCATTTCCTTAACAAGATAAAACCGTAAGTGAGAGCTTCTAAAATAATACTTTGCATACGGTGTATGCAATTTGTCTGAAAATGGACGTACTCGGATGAGAAAACCAGCAAACGTGGCATTGGGAATATCCTTTTCACAAACACAAGAAAATCCAACTTCTTCGATCGTTTCGGAAGTCCGGGTAAAGAAAATGTCTCCCTCCTTTACAGAGTATCGCTCTTGTTCTTCTGGAGTGGACTCGACTAATCCAGATACGGCAAAAGGCAGAGAGTAATTTTTATAAACATCGCTATAACTTACAAATGGAAAACCTTTTCCAAAAAATTCGCTGCTCTTACTTATACCGTTCTGCGTATCTCCAACATTGCGGAGTTTACCAAGAACCCACTTAGCTGGAATTTGACCAATATAGTCAACCCCGCTATCCTTCATCTCTCGCTCACCACGCACGCCTTTGGTAACAGCCTGCGTAATAACTGCCTGCTTGAGCTTTTTGTATTCCTCGATGCTGGAACGAGTTTTGGAGAGCATTGCATCAATTTCAGAACATTTTTCATCAAGAAAGCTCACAAGCTTGTGCTGTTCGACTATCGGAGGAACAAGATAGAGTAAATCGGCCAGTTTATTCCATTTCAAATCACATGAACGAACGCGAATGCCAGTTGAAAGAGCAAGAAAAACATTGTTGTAGGCCATGGATCTTAGGTAATACATGAGGTACTTTTTGTCTTGTGATGAATCAAGAACAACAAGGACAGGAGAGGATTTTCCGCGAGAATCTGATATGCCAATAGAGCCTGCAAATCCATCCATCCCATGTACAACAAGATCACCTGGCTCGATACCTTGATAACCAATTTCTTTGAGAGAAACCGTAAAACCATCTTCTCTGCGATTACTGCGCAAGGTTACTTCGCCATCACGGAAACAAGTAATAACGCCGTCAGTAGGAAAAACTGCTCGTTGCAGAAGTGTTAAAATATGTTTTCCACGCGCTATGCTCCACCCCTCGGGAATCTCCCCAATCCATTCAATACCGCTGTCTTTCATTTTCCGTGCCATGGTCAGTCCTCCTTATGGAACAGCTCTGCCAGCCCGGCGGAGATATCCTGTTCCAGTGCGGTGATGCGTGCTACAATATCCTCCACGGCTTCCGGTGCCTGATACTCGTAGAAATAGCGGGTCATGGGGATCTCGTAGCCCACCTTGGTCTTGCTGTGGTCGATCCATGCGTCGGGGGCGTAGGGCAGGACTTCCCGGGCAAAGTAGGCGTCAATATCCTGCACCAGCGGCACGTTTTCAGTGTCACGCAGGCTGGTGTCCGGCACAGGCTTGCCGCGCTTCAGAATGATGTTGCCAGCCTCGTCCCGCTGGGGGCGTTCCACAACGATCTTGTTGTAGCCGAACTCCACGCTCTCGAACACCTTGCTCTCGCAGTAGATGCCGTTTTTGTCGCCGTACACCTTGCCGTTGGCAAACTCGCCGTAGGCGGTGACAATCAGCTCCCGGCAGGCATCGGTGATGTCGTTGCGCTTGGTGCCGATGCTCTTGCGGCGTGGCTCGAAGCAGTGGCTGGCGTCAATAAGCTGTACCTTGCCCGCACGGTGGGCGGGCTTATCCTTGCTGAGCACCCAGATGTAGGTGGAGATGCCGGTGTTCATGAACATATCGGTGGAAAGCTGGATGATGCAGTCCAGCCAGTCGTTTTCCAGAATATACTGCCGGATGTTGCTGGGGCCGCTGCCGGCATCGCCGCTGAACAGGGGAGAGCCGTTCTGGATAATGGCCATCTTGCCTTTGTTTGCCAGCTTGGCAAGGCCGTTCAGCACAAAAAGCTGCTGACCATCGCTGATCTTGGGCAGACCGGGCGCAAAACGCCCCATCTCGCCCCGGGCGGCCTCGGCTTCCACCGCCTTCTGCTCCCGCTTCCAGTCGATGCCGAAGGGCGGGTTGGAGATGATGTACTGGAAGGTGAACCCGGGGAACTGATCCTCCGACAGAGTGTCACCGAACCGCATATTGTTAGGGTCGCCGCCCCGGATCATCATGTCCGCCTTGGCGATGGCAAAGGTGGAGGGGTTGAATTCCTGCCCGAAGCATGTCACCTCAATGTCGCTGTTCAGCTCGTGGATGCGCTCCTCCATGCAGCTCAGCATCTGGCTGGTGCCCATGGCCATATCGTAAACGGTCATGCTGCTGGTATCGAGGTCGGCTTCGGACAGCAGCAGGTCGGTCATCAGATAGATGATATCCCGGCTGGTGAAGTGGGCTCCGGCTTCCTCGCCAAAGCTCTCGGAGAACCGCCGCACCAGGTCCTCAAAGATATAGCCGCAGTCCACGGCGCTGATCTTGTCCGGGCCAAGATAGCCCTTCTCGGAGCCGAACTCCTTGATAACGAGGTAGAGGGTATTGCTCTCCACCATCCGCTTGATGATGTTGTCAAAGTCGAACTTTGCCAGCACGTCCTGTGCGTTGGCAGAGAAGCCGGACAGGTAATCCCGGAAGTTGGACTCAATGTTGTCCGGGTCTGCCAGCAGGGTCTCGAAGGTGAACCGGCTGGTGTTATAGAACTGGTAGCCGGAGGCCTTCTGCAAAAAGCCGTCGATGACCTGCAGCTTTTTCACCTTCTCGTAGGTGTCCAGCACTGCCTGATGGGTGGGCAGCAGACAGTCGTGGAACCGTTTCACCACGGTCATGGGCAGAATGACCAGACCGTACTCGTGGGGCTTGAACGGCCCGCGCAGCATATCGGCCACGTTCCAGATCATGGCGGCTTTTTCGGCAATGTTGGCACCTACGGCGGTGATCTTATCGTTTGGCATACGTTGCTCCTTGTTTTTTGTGATAGGTGGACATCCTGATTTTACAACAATGGGTGTCCTATAAATCGGACGGCAGGATGCTTTTCCTGAAAAATGATTCTTGCATCTATTGTACCACGATAAAAGTGGAAACACCATATTCCGGCAAAAGAAAAAGCCCGCCTGAAAACCAGACGGACATACTGTAAATCAAATCATCTGAAAATGCTTTAATGCTTCCACAATCGCATCCTCTTTTTCCTTCGGACACTTGGGCTGCTTTGTATTTTCGGACTTCGCCTTGTGGTGGTTCTCTCGTACCTCCAGACCGCATTTCTGTTTGACCTGCGAGATATACAGGGAAGATACTTTCAGCCCGGTCTGTTCCAACACACGGGCCTTGATTTCGGGATAGGTCACACCTTTCTGCAATCCGGAGGTGTCCATGCCCTCCAAAGAGAACTCTACACGTACTTTTTTGGAGTCGATCTCGCCCTTGGAAAGTGCAATGACACATTCGGGATGACTTTCGTTGTCCAAACACAGATCGATGTCTTTTTCAACGATAGGAAGTCTGAATTTGATGGATTTGAGCCACTGACCGTTGGGTTGACGCTCTGGGTAGATCTGAATTTCAGAGATCAGATGTTCCATCAGCTTTTTACGTTCAATGGGATTCATCACATTGTAGAGCTTTTCAAAGCAGATGAGAACTTTGTAAATGTTATCGCCCGTGATTTTATCCGCTTCGATAGCCTGCTTCTTTGCCCGGGCATCCATCAGGTTGTTTTCTGCTTCCTCGATTTTATCGTACATCCTGTAAAGCCGCTCGTCAAGGTCAGATTTGCGGATGATGTAATGGCGGTCATCCGGGTCAAGTGTGTCGATCTCCTCCGTGATTTTGGACTTGACGGAGTAATACTGCCGCAGCATTTTTTCGGCGGCGGCAATTTCCTGTTCAATGGCAGTGGTGTCTACTTTGCTGTTGATCTTCTCCTGCATCATGGCGGCAAACTTTGGATTGCTGACCAGTTTGATGATAACCTCCACCACTGCGTTGTCCAGAACTTCTTCCTGAATTTGCTTGTTGAAATCGCATTTTTGCCCACGTTGCATCTTGCGATGCTTGCAACTGTAGTAAGAGAAAGATTTATAGGGTGTGCCATCTTTCTTTCGCTTGGTGCATTTGTTGCTGTACATTCCAGCACCGCAAACGGGGCACTTGACAAGGGCGGATAACAAGTGTGCCTGTTCCGTTTTGCTGCGGTTGACTGGTTCGTATCGTTTGGACTGCGCCAACAGCTTGACCTGTGCGGCGTTCCACAATTCTTCCGATACGATGCCCTCGTGCAGGCCGTCCACCAGCAAATAATTCTCCTGTGGAACCTGATGATATTCGTTCCGGGTGCCGTGAATCTTTTCGAGTTTGCGGCGGCCAAAGGCGATTTTTCCGCAGTAGACGGGGTTCTTCAGGATGGCCCGAATCAATGTTGCGCTGAAAAGGGGAGAGGTGCCATTTTGACGAGCAAGTTTCTGAAAGCCGTGGGTCTCCAGATATTTGGAAAGACCATTTGCACCTGTGTCGGTGTTTACATATTGCTCAAAAATCGTGCGAATGGCAGGGGCTTCATCCTCATTGATTTGCAGCACACCGTCAACCAAACGATAGCCATAAGGCGCAAAACCGCCGTTCCAGCGACCTTCCCGTGCCTTCTGGATGCGGCCTTCCATGGTTTGGACACGGATGTTCTCACGCTCAATTTCAGCGACAGCAGACAAAACGGAAATCATCAGCTTGCCAGCGTCTTTAGAAGAATCAATGCCGTCCTCCACGCAAATCAGGTTCACACCAAAATCCTGCATTACCTGCAAGGTAGACAGTACATCGGCAGCGTTGCGGCCAAAACGGGAGAGCTTGAACACCAGCACATAGGCAACACCATCCTTGCCGGATTTGATGTCCTCCATCATCCGGCAGAAAGAAGCACGGCCTTCAATGGATTTACCCGATTTGCCTGCATCCTCGTATTCGCCGACGATCTGGTAGTCGTTGAAGTCTGCATAGGCTTTCATGCGAGCTTTCTGCGCATCCAGTGAATAGCCATCAATCTGTATGGCCGTGGAAACACGGGTGTAAGTGTAAACCTTTGTCTTTTCCTGTGACATAAAAACCTCACAAAACAGTTATTTCTTGTCTGCTTTCTGCTCCAGAAACTTAATGGAATCCAGATAATCCTGCTCCACATCACTGAGGGTTTTAGCCTTATATTTCCGATATTCGGTAGTAGCTTTGTCCACTGCCTGCTTGTGGGTCACACTGCCATTGCCAACAAGCAGCTGCTCGCCGCTCATAGTCAGAATACGGTCAAGGTGGTTTGCCCAATCCTGCATTGTCATGGGCTGTTCACGTTCTGCCTGACGCTCAGCAAAATCCAGATAACCGGAAACCAACTGCCCCATAGCACGAAGCTCTTTCTCGTTCAGATAGTTTTTGGCAATAGTAGCTTCTCGTAAAGTGGGCTGGTTTCCTGCAAAAGTAGTCAGACCCATAAATTCCTTTTCGGCATCTGCACGGTTGTAAATGACCTCGGCGGCAGTTTGACCGTGGATGGCATAATGAATTTTATTCTGGACTTTTTTGAAGAACTGGACGGAGATTTCTGCTTTTGGGTCGTAGTCAATGCTGGTTGCATAGATTTCCAGAACCTGACGATAAAACACTTTTTCGGAAGCACGGATGTCACGGATGCGTTCTAACAGCTCTTTGAAATATCCACCGCCGCCCAGATTTTTCAGGCGTTCGTCATCCAGCGCAAATCCCTTGCGCATATATTCCTTCAGGATGCCAGTTGCCCAGATACGGAACTGTGTGCCTCGTTTGGATTTGACACGATAACCAACAGAAATAATGACGTCAAGATTGTAGAATTCGACCTGATAGGTCTTTCCGTCTGCGGCAGTTGTTGCAAATTTTGCAACAACTGAATCTCGTTCAAGCTCACCCTCTGCAAAAATGTTTTTGATGTGACGGGAAATTGTGGATTTGTCACGTTGGAACAACTCAGCCATCTGGTCAATGGAAAGCCAGACAGTGTCACCGTCAAAGGTAGTATCGATTTTGGTCAGGCCATCTTCTGTGGTGTAAATGAGGATGGAATTTTTAGGAGAGTCATCTGGACGATTCATTTTAAGCACCTCGTTCCGTGTATGTAATACAGTGGAAGGGGAGACCTTACCACTGTGTTGGGACAAATATTACAAGAATATTATATCATGCTGCAAGAGCGGTATCAACAGTATCTTGTCGATTTTCGTTATTGGTTGAGGATACGGCGTTGTCTATTTCCAAGACCGATGCGTACTTCTCGATCACATCGGCTAGAAAGGTTGCGAATGCGCTCCATTCATCGAGTGTGGGCGTAGAGCATTCCGAAGGGGTGGGATTGTTTTCTATAGGATGAAAATTATTCAATAGGCAACTCCATTTCCTTGTAGCAAAACTTAGGACGTCCTGCGGATTCCTTCAGAAATGTTTCTGATCTATCCGATTAAACTTTTTAAGCGTTCCAGCTTTTCCTGTGCGTTCTCCTCCCGGAAACTGACCCCAATGCAGGAAATCGGAACGCACATTTCCAGCAGGCGGTCATAGATGCGGGCATGAGCGGTATCCTGTGGGTGTCGTATCTCGTCCAGCGTCAGGTTGGTAGTGACGATCAGCGGCTTCCGGCTGCGGTATCGGCTGTCCACGATGTTGTAGATCTGCTCCAGTGCGTACTCGGTGCCTCTTTCCATGCCGAAATCGTCAATGACGAGCAGGGGATAGCGGCAGAGCTTGTCCACAATATCATTGCGCCCGGAAAAGCTGTTGTTCAGCTCGTTCAGGATCCGGGCAAAGTTCGTCATACGCACAGGCACCTCCTGCTCCATCAGAGCGTTTGCAATGCACCCGGCAAGGAAACTTTTGCCGGTGCCCACACCGCCCCAGAGAAGCAATCCAAGGTTCTCTGCACGCATGGTCTGCCACTGTTCCACATAGCGATGTGCATGGTGCATCTGCGGGCTGCGGCCATTGTCGTTTTCAAAGGTCCAGTCCAGCATTGCCGGGTCAGAAAACCCCTCAGCTTTTAGCCGCCGCACAAGATTGTTGTGCTTTTGCTGGTTGATAAGGGCTTCCTGTTTTGTCCTCTCGATGCGCTGGCAGCTGCATTCGATTGGGTGCTTGTTCTTGCCCATCAGGGCAATGCCTTTTGCAAAGAACGCTTCCCTTGGCGTGTGACATTTTCCGCAGTAAAGCAGACCGTCCTCGCCATAATAATCTTCGATATTTTCGGGAATGCTGGATGGGAGTTGTTCCAAAATTTTTTCTATCGTCTTTATAGGCTTTCTCCTTCCTTGAATGTGTAGTCCGGGATGCCCGGTGCTTGCTTCTGTTCTGACCGCTGCCGTTTCGCCCAGATGCGCAGGGTAGCGGCATGATCGGCGTACTTTTTGCCGGTGGACTGGATATAAGCTGAAAGCTGTTCGATCAGGCTGTCCAGCCCGGAGAAATCGGCATTAAGCTGCTTGTACTCTTTTTCAGTCAGAAAGACATTGCGATATTCTCCAATCCATATGAAATTATCAAGCAACTACAAATCATGAATGTTCATCGTTGGTACAACATCGCCAATTCGACAGTCTACGCTACACTAAAAGTCTTAGAGAAAAAAGAATATATTTATGGCAGCGTTGAAAAGGATGGAAATATGCCCGACAAGACGATTTACTCGCTTACAGACAAAGGGAAACAAGAATTTGTGGCAACATTACAGCAATCAATTTTGTCCTTCGACTATGATACCAACATTTTCTCGATTGCCGCATTTTTTATTGATGCGTTAGATGATCCGCAAAGTCTGCTTTCACAGCGTTTGAAAATATTAAATAGCTATCTTGAGGGAATTGAGCAGCAGATAACAGTCATAAAAGACGACATACCTTCCATTGCAAAAGCTAATATTGAACGAACTAAATATATTGTTGAAGCAGAAATTGCAGGTACTGAGAGTTTGATTCATGCAATATTGTAATGACCAACTGTTGAAAGCTGCTTGGTATCTGATAAACTAGGTGCGCAGCCCCGGATTATGAATTATAAAATGTAGACAGAACGGACATAGCAACATTTCGCCAATCGCTCATGAACTATAAAATGTATATGGGTGATGCAGAATGGCGAAAATTGAGGACTGTCCCGGCTTTGAAATGTTCGGAGCGGATGTCAAGGCAGCTCGAAAGGCAAAACAACTTTCCCGCAGTGCGCTGGCTGACATGATACATTGTGACAGCCGGTATCTTGCGAACATCGAAAACGAAGGCACGCTGCCCAGCTTGCCGGTGGTGATTCAGCTGATAAAAATATGTGGTCTGCCCGTGGAGCGGTACTTCAACCCGGAACTCATGCGGGAAGAAAGTGTGGAGCGTCAGAGGGTCAGCCACAAGCTGCAGCTTTGCCCGGAAGAATACTTACCTATCGTAGAAGGTGCCATTGACGGTGCCTTACGAATCCATGAACAGGAAAAAGAGCCCGTGTGTGTCTGATTGTCATGCACGGTCATTGAGAGGATGCAAAAGCGTCCTCTTATTTTTTTTGCATTTTGCGGGCAAAACGGGGGTGTTGTGGTGTCATAGTAGTAGGGAAAGGTAACGTAGCAAGCATAGGGAGTGTAGCCACTCCCGGCAGAAATGCTTGCTGGGGAGTACCCCAGACCCCCAAGAAACGAGGTGAAACTATGACGAACCGAACCCGAAAAATTGTTATGCGTGTTCCAGTGACGCCGGAGGAACGGGAACTTATCCGGCAGAAGATGGCTCTGCTGCACACACGGAATTTTTCTGCCTACGCCCGGAAGATGCTGATAGATGGTTATGTTGTCCACATCGACACCACCGACATCCGGGCGCAGACCGCCGAATTGCAGAAGATTGGTGTCA